>JBFGEG010000020.1:0-44309 GCA_041580235.1 Phycisphaerales bacterium | reverse complement strand
GATGCCGCGGTTGGACCGGCAGGACGCCGACGGCAGTACGAAAAGACACCCGCCGCGCGATCCCGCGGTTGGACCGGCACGACGCCGACGGCAGCACACCAAGACACCCGCCGCGCGATGCCGCGCTCGGACCGGCACGACGCCGCGCACACTCACGCCGCTTCGGACGTGGACTGCGGCTCGGTTTCGCCCTGCTCAGTCTCGACCGGCTCAGGCTCGGGCCTCTCGGGCGTGCGACCGTCAAGCTCGGCGAGGATCGCCTCGGCCTCGTCGAGCGCCGGCTGGTAACAGTGCGGTGGGCCGTCGCAGCCGGCGGCGTCCCTGGCCATCTCGGCCGACTTGCGCGCGTTGTTCGCGTCGCCGGCGTCCTGCGCGAGCCGGGCCATGAAGTTGAGACCCTCGGCCCGCTTCAGCCGATACTCGCAGCGCATGGCGATTGACATCGCGTCGCCGGCGATCCGGGCGGCCTCCGCGAGCTTGCCGGAGGCGCGATGCCACTTCGCCGACGTCAGCAGCAGGTCAGGCTCGAATCCGACCAGGTCGCCGCGCTTGCAGCGAGACAACGCATCCGTCAGGTAGCGCTCGGCCTCGGCGAGGTGGCTCGCGGCATCACCTGGGGCCTCGGCCGCCATAGCAACGTAGGAGGCTGCCAGCAGCCACCCGGAGCGTACGTAGTCGTGATCGTCGGGCTCGGACCGCCGGGCCACCTCCTCCACGAACGCCCGCGACTTTTTCGCCGCGTCGAGGGCGGCCGCCGCGTCGTTCATGAGCAGGGCCCGCTGCGTGTAGTAGGAGAAGCACACGCTCTGGATCTGGCGATCGACGACTTCCCCGACGATCTCGAACGCCTTGTCGAGCTGCGTCTCGGCCTCGTCGAAGGCGCCCCGGGTCGCCAGGAGCAGGCCAAGCCGGTTGCGGGCGACCGCCTCCTCGGCGGAGATCTCGAGCGTGCCGGTGAGCTCGACGAGACGGTTCAGCGTGTCCTCTGCGGCGGCCAGGCATCCGAGCCTTGTCTGCACGCCGGCCAGCATCCCCAGGAGCATGGTGAGCGCCTCGTCCTTCTTCGACTCCAGCGACGGCAGGTTGGCCTCGCACAGCGCGACCGCCCGCCGCGTCTCGCCGGAGTAGCTGCAGGCCCGCGCGAGGGCGACCAGCGCCAGGGCGCGATCGGACCGCTGCTTCAGCCGGGGCCGTTCTCCGTCAAAGAGACCGCTCAGCAATTGCATGAGCAGCTGCTGATCGCCGAAGCGGTCGCGAAGCGTCGTCATGAAGCGGCCGGAAAGCAGGTGGTAAGCTTCTTCGTACCGGCCGGCGCCGACGAGGTGGTGATACTGCTCCACGGCCGGCTGCAGCTCCTCGATGCCGTGGAGCTGCCCCGGCAGCCGCACCTGGGCAAAGTACTCGGCGAGGTGCGCGTGCACCTGCCCGCGATCAGGCAGCCGCCCGTAGGCGCGGGCGCGAACGAGCTGGTGCATGTCCCATGTGCTCGTGGGCTCGTCGAACAGAAGCAGGCCGCGGGCCACGAGCTCCTCGCAGGTATCACGCAGCCGGGCGTCGTCGCCGTACGGATTGAACATCGCCGCCTGCTCGAAGGTGACCGGGCCCCGCAGCACCGCCAGGTGGCTGATCAGCGACTGCTTCTGACCGTCGACGGCGCTCAACGCCTCGTCGATGATGTCCCCGCGGACCTTCCTGGCGTCTCGAATACGCCCCGTTGCTCCCGGGCCCCGCAGCACGCCGGCGAGCAGACGCAGTGACAGGGCCTCGTCGTCGTACTCGGCGCACGCCGCTTCGAGGTCGGCGTCCTCGCCCTCGATCCCGCACCGCTGCATGAGCGCGACTGCCTCGCCCGGCTCCAGGTCTCCCAGCTCCTCGCAGGCCGGTTCCAGCAGCTCCGCGGGCAACAGCCGGCTCAGAATCAGCACGCGGCTTTCCGTCTTCTGGGTTGCGAGACGGCGAAGGAACTCCGCCGCGTGCAGGTCGGCACACAGACGCTCGTCGCTGCGATCGTCGTCGGCGTGATCGCTGTCGTCGTACGCCGCATCCAGCCGGGCGAAGGCCCGCAGCTCGCGCTCAAAACCGTCGAGAACGAACAGGTGCCTGCCCTCAGCAAGCAGCGAGAGGAGGTTGTCGACCTTCTGCGAACGTGAGGACAGATAGTTGCCGGGTCTGACCGCTCCGCCCGTCAGGTAGGTGAGCGCCTCGTCCAGAAAGACGCTGAACCCGGCGCCGGGCCGGTCGAAGGACCACCACAGAGCACCCTGCGGCCGCGAGCCGGGCGTGAGGCGGCATGCTTTGCGCACGTCGGGCGGGTCCGGCTCCACGCCGGGCAGTGCCTGGTCGAGCACGTCGCGATTGAGCCAGACCCAGGCGAGCGTCGACTTGCCCACACCCGCGCCGGCCACCATCGCCTGCACGGGAGACGAGCGTTTGCCCTTGTACCACTCGGTCAGGGCCGCCCGCTGGCCGGTGCGGCCGGTGAAGAAGGCGAAACCCGCGAAGGGGTGTGCCAGGAACGCGGCGGGCATGCGAGGCACGGGTCCTCGGCGTTTCAGATCGGGTGGCGGACCGAGCACGGGCGTGATCGAACCGGTCGCCGCCGATCGGGCCCCGCGACGGACCGGCCGGAGGCACCAGGCGACGTAGAGCACGACCAGACCTGTGACGATCTTCCAGGCCCAGGGGGCGGCGGCGACCAGGGCGTCGGGCAGGTCCGGAATGGCGAGCGCCGAAAGAGCGGCGGCATCGCGGAACTCGACCAGCGCGAACGCGGCGCCGAGCAGAACCCCCGCCGTGGCCACGATAACGTGCTTGACCTTCACGACAGAGCCCGTCCTTCCCGGTGACGCCGGTTCGAGTCCTGGGGACCGGCGAGCACCCGCCGGCTGTTATCGGTCATTTCGTCCGCCGAGTCCGGCCCGTCTATCCTCTATCGGCCGTCACGGCGCTCGATTCAACCGGCCGCCGTCTTCGTGTCCCCCTCCATGTGGAATCCCGCGTGGCCAGACGCCGGAAGAAATCGAGTCATCGGGTCCCCGTGATTCACCGGCGGCGTCCGCCGGGGACGGCACCGGGTACTCTCGTCGTCGACCCCTCCGCCGAGCGGACGGCCGTTCACGTGATCGCCTACGGCGAAGCTGACTATGTGGAGGCGGAGATCGAGAGCCCGGATGAGCTTGACCCCTTTCTGGAAGGCTGGCCGGTGGTGTGGGTCAATGTCGTGGGGCTGGCTGATGCGGGCCTGCTGGAAGAACTTGGGCGGCGGTTCGAGATTCACCGGTTGGCGCTGGAGGACGTCTTCAATGTCCACCAGCGCGCGAAGGTCGAGCCCTTCGATCATCAGTTGTTTATCGTGGCCCGCATGGTGCACCCCGGAGGCCGGTCCGAGACGGAGCAGGTGAGCTTCTTCGTTGGCGCGGGCTACGTTCTCACTTTCCAGGAGCGCCCCGGCGATTCATTCGACCTCGTTCGGGCACGAATCAGATCGGGCCGGGGGCGGATCCGCAGGTCGCCGACCGGGTATCTGGCCTACGCGCTGCTCGATGCGCTGATCGACGCGTATTTCCCGGTGCTGGAAGGGTACGGCGAGCGCCTGGAGGCTCTCGAGAGTGAGGTGATGGCCCGGCCGGAGGCCAGCATCGTTCAACGCATGCACGCCGTCAAGAGAGAGTTGCTCGTGATGCGCCGCGCGATGTGGCCTCATCGCGAAGCGATCAACCAGCTGTTCCGTGACGATAGCTCCTTCATCGATGACGAGACTCGACTGCACCTGCGGGACTGCTACGACCATGTCATCCAGCTCATCGACATCATCGAGACGTACCGCGAACTCGCGTCGGGGCTCCTGGACGCCTATCTTTCCAGCGTGAGCAACCGGATGAACGAGATCATGAAGATCTTGACGATCTTCGCGGCGATCTTCATCCCGCTTACCTTCATCGCCGGCCTGTACGGTATGAACTTCGCCTACATGCCGGAGCTCCAGTGGAAGTGGGCGTATCCCGTCGTGCTCACCGTGATGACGGGTGTCTCGGTAGTTATGTTGCTGTTCTTCAGACGTCTGGGCTGGGTTGGCAGATGGCGTCGACAGGAGCGAAAGGACTGATGCCGATCGCGTGGCATTCCGGTTCGAGCCGCGGGCTTACCCGATCGGTCCCCTGGGTGCTTGCGGCGCTGCTGATCGCCACGATGCCGTCACCGGGCCGGGCTCAGATGGTGGCCCCGGCAACCGGGACCGGGCCGGGCCCGCCGACGGTCGAGACCGTGCAGGCGAAGATCGCCAGTCTCGAGCCGGCCGAGCAGACGGGCTCCCTCGACGACGAGGGGAAGAACCTGCTGCGTCTCTATCGCGAGGCACTGGCGGCTCTGCTGGAGTCCCGGCAGGCCGCGGATCAGAAGGCGCGGCTCGCCGGCGAGCAGGCGCAGGTTCCGGCCGAGCTGGAGGCGGTCAAGGCCGAGCTGGCCAAGCCGCCCGTCGAGATGAAGCCCGAGGTGCCCGCCAACGCCGGGCTGCCCCAGCTGCAGCAGGCACTGGAGCAGGTTCAAGCCGATCTCAAGGCCGCCCGCGACCGGCTCAAGGAATTGGAGGCCGAGCCGCAGCGTCGCGATACCCGGCGGGCCGAGATCGGCGAGCAGATCGCCAACGCCCAGCAGCGGCTGGAGGAGATCAACCAGCAACTGGCGGGGCTGCCGCTGGCCGAGGATTCGGCGGCCCTCACTGAAGCGCGACGAGCGCGGATGCTGACCGATCGCGAGCTGCTGACGGTTCGCATCGATCTGCTCGACCAGGAACGCAAGAACTACGATGCGCGGCGCGAGCTGCTGCCCTTGCGCCGCGAGCGGTGGTCGCGCCGCGTCGACCAGCTGCAGAATCTCGTCACCGCCTGGCAGGAGATCGTCGAAGCCCGGCGGGCACAGGACATCGAGCGTCAGCAACGGGAGGCGACGCGATCGGCCGCCCTCGCCCACCCGCTCGTGGCCCCGATCGCCGAGTCCAACGTGCAGCTGGCACGCCAGCGTGACGAGCTGCGCCCGGCAAGCGAGCAGGCGCAGCAGAGGCTCAACGAGTTCACGCCGAACCCGGACGATCTGCAGCGGGATCTCGACCGCCTGCGTGAGAAGGTGGAGGTCGTCGGGATGACGAGCACGGTGGGGCTGATGCTCCGCCAGGCACGGACGGCCCTGCCCGACCCGCGATCTCACCGGCGCGCGATCCAACGCCGACAAGCGAAGATGGCGTCGGTCGAATTCGACCGGCTGGCGCTGGAGGACGAGTACGACACGCTCGTCGCGACACGCGAACGAATGGTTGCGGACCTGATGGCACAGCTCGACCCGGCCCTTCCAGAGCACGGGCGGGCCGCGATCGAGAAGGAGATCAGGGATCAGCTCCAGTCCAGAAGCGAGTACCTCAACGCCCTCAACGAGGATCTCAAAACGTATTTCAACCGGCTGCAGGCGCTCAACGAGAAGGAGCAGCGCGTCGTCACGCTCACCGAGGAGATCGCTGCGTTCACGGAGGAACGGATCCTGTGGATCCGCAGCGCGCAGCCGCTTAACGGCGCTGACGCCCAGCACACCCTCGAAGCGGTGGCGTGGCTGCTGAGCCCCTCGGAGGGCGTCCAGCTGGTCCGGGCGGTCTGGAACGCCGCGCGGACGCGCTGGTGGGCCATCCTGCTGACGGTGGCAACCCTGGGGGTGCTGGTGGCGATCCGGCGCCGGCTTCGGCTCGAGATCCGCCGCATCGGCGCCGAGGTCGGGCAATCGTCGCTCAACACGTTCGGGCGAACGGTGGCGGTCACGGTGCTGACGGTGGTGCGGGCCGCGACGTGGCCCGCGGTGATGTGGGCCGGCGGAGCCTTGCTCATCACCGCCGAGATGAACAGTGAGCTTCCCGCCGCCGTCGGGCAGACGCTGCAGGCCGGGGCAAGCCTGCTGTTCATGCTACTTCTGGTCTGGGAGACGTGCCAGAAAGCCGGGCTGGCGGAGGCGCACTTCCAATGGCGGCCGCGGGCCTTGAAGACCGCCCGCCGTCATCTCTTCTGGTTCATCACCGTCCTGCTCATGGCCGCGCTCGTGACGGGCACGATGTTCCGCCAATCGAACACGGTGTACGAGAATTCGCTGGGTCGGCTGGCGTTGATCGCCGTCATGATCGCCATGGCGGTCTTCTCGTATCGGGTCTTCAGACCGACCGGCGGCGTGCTGGAGGATTATCTCCGGCGTCGCCGCGGCGGGTGGGTCGATCGCCTCCGTTACGTCTGGTATCCGCTCACCTGGCTCATCCCGATGGCCCTTGCCGTGGCCGCCATCATCGGGTTTCAGTACACGGCCATCATGCTGACCCGCCAGCTGGCGCAGTCGGCGGGTCTCGTCGTCTGCGTCGCCATTGCCAACGGGCTGCTGCTGCGGTGGCTGTTCGTCACACAGGTGCGTCTCGCGCGAGAGGAGCTGCGAAAGCGTCGCGCGGCCTACGAGGAAAAGCTCGCACGCGGCGAGGCGGCGGCCGGCGACGCACCTCCGTCAGCGGAGCAGGAGCGCATCGACATCTCCGTGGTGAGCACCCAGGCCCGCCAGCTCGTCCGGGGGCTCACCATGTTCGCCCTGCTGATCGGCCTGTGGGCGATCTGGGCCGACGTCCTGCCCGCGATCAGGTTCCTCGACCGAATCGAGCTGTGGCGGGCTCCCGGCGAGGTGGTGGAGGCCGCGGCCGCGGGGGCCGCGCCCGTGGTTCCGATGATCACGGTGAAAGACGTGCTGCTGGCGTTCGTGGTCCTCGTCATGACCGTGATCGTCGGCAAGAACATACCCGGACTGCTGGAGATCTCGATCCTGCAGCGGCTGCCCCTGGAGCGGGGCAGCCAGTACGCGATCTCCACGATCACGCGCTACGCGATCACGATCGTCGGCGTGGTCCTCGCGCTGGGCTTCGTCGGCATGACGTGGTCCAAGGTGCAGTGGCTCGCCGCCGCCATCACCGTCGGTCTGGGGTTTGGACTGCAGGAGATATTCGGCAACTTCGTGTCGGGGCTGATCATCCTCTTCGAGCGCCCCATTCGCGTCGGCGACACGGTCACCGTCGGCGACGTGAACGGGACCATCAGCCGGATCCGCATGCGAGCGACGACGCTCGTTGACTGGGATCGCAAGGAGCTCATCATCCCCAACAAGGAATTTGTCACCGGGAAGATCGTCAACTGGACGCTGTCCGATCCGATTCTGCGGATCGTCATCCCGGTCGGCATCGCCTACGGCTCGGATACGGCGCTTGCCGAGAATCTGCTCCTGCAGGCCGCCAAGGACCACCCGATCGTCCTTGACGATCCGGCTCCGTCGGTCGTCTTCAGCAGATTCGGAGACAGCTCTCTGGAGTTCAACCTGAGGCTGTTTATCCCCAGCATCGACAACATGTTCAGGGTCAGGCACGAGATCCACAGAGCCATCGACCGGGCGTTCCGCGAGTCGGGGATCGTGATCGCCTTCCCGCAGCGGGACATTCACGTGCGATCGATCAGCGGTGACGTCTCGATTCCGGTGCGCGAACCGCAGGAGCTGGAGGAGCAGCTCTAGCTCAAGAACGGGAGCCGCGTGCCACGCGATCTGCGATGCGTCACGTCCGCCACTGGCGGACAAGCCGCTAGTGGCACCCGCCCAGACCCGCCGCATCGAATCCGCCGGGTCGTACTGAAGCGAGTGTCGGCCGAACGGCCCAACCGAGCGCTATGAAGAGCTGTTCGGCGCACGCTCAGACCCGGCGCATCGAATCCGCCGGGTCGTACTGAAGCGAGTGTCGGCCGGAGGCCGAACGGAGCGCTCTAATCAGCTAAACAGATCGACGATCTTCGGCAGCAGACCGCGGTGGGCCTTGAGCATCAGCTCCAGCTCGCCCTTGTCGAAGAAGATCCCGCCGCACGTCGGACACTTGTCGACCATGATGTGGTCCATCTCGACCTCCTCGAGGTCGGCGCCGCACTTGGGGCACTTCATCCAGTGCTGGTGCTTGCGTTCGGCCTGCTCCTGCGCCTTTCGCGCCGCGTCGAGCTCGGCGCGTTTCTTGCGGAGCAGCTCCAGCTCCCGCTCGTGGAAGTAGCGCTCCTCCTCGTCGTATCCGGATGGGACGACCTCTTCGTGTGTCATGGCGGCTTCTCGGCTCCTTGTCAGGGCATCATACCGCTGTTCGAGCCCGCCTGGAGCCCCTCCGGGAAGAGGCTAGTCCCAGGAGAACGTCTCCAGGTACTCGCGGAGATGGCGGGCGGTGGGAAAGGACCGCAGGATGAGGTCCCGCCGCAGCCCGCGGCAGATGGCCTTGATCTCCGGCGGCTGTTGCGGGTATCGCCGGCGGCCCCCCACCGAGTCATACAGCAACCGCACCAGGTCGGCGACGTCGTCGCGGATGTGCGCCGCCGTCGGCGCCCCCCAGTGATAGAAATCCACCAGCTTGACCTCGAAGAAGATCCCCTGCCGGTTGACGAGGACGTTGGTGTCGTGCAGATCACCGTGGTACTCCCTGACCTTGTGAATCTCCTCCAGCCCGCGGGCCAGGGCATAGGTCAGGTGCAGCGCCTCGAAGGGGCGCAGACGCTTTCCGGGCTGCCGGGCGACGAACTGGCTGAGTAGCTCGCCTTCGACGTATTCGCTGATGAGGCACGTGATCGGCACGCCGCGGTACTCAATGGTCTCGGAGTGGTGGTACTGGATGACGATGGAGCACTTGCGGAGCCGCTCCAGCTTCTTGGCGTAGAAATTCACCGCGCGGTCGCGGATGTTGCGCTTCGGATAGAAGAGCTTGGCGGCGCGGTTGACGCCGGTGCGGCTCTCGACGACCTTGTAGACCTCGCCCTCCCAGCCGGCCCCCACCCGCGAGTCGACGACGTACTTGCCGCCGATCACGCGGCCCGGCTGGATGCGGAACTTGTTGATCCTGTTTGACGACCTCGCCATCACACCATCGCCCCAACCGCTCAAGATCGCCTCCCGCGGCGAAAGATCACGAACGTCAGATCATCCGGCTTGGACGGGTGATCGGGATGCGGCTCGCTCATCCGCCGTCGGCAGGCCCCGACGAGCGCCTCGGCCGCGGCCGGCAGGGGGCCCTTCCGCACGATCTCCACGATCTCAGCCACGTGCAGGTTATCGAAAAGACCGTCGCTGCCAAGGACCACGGTGTCGCGGGGCCTGAGCTTGAGCGTCCGCCCGACCTCGATCCGCATCTCCGCCGAGCCGACGGTGTTCGAGACGATGTGCCGGTCCTCGTGGTGGATCGCCTCCTGCTCATCCAGCAGGCCGGCCTCCACCGCATACCCCACCGGCGAGTGGGCGACCGTGAGCAGCTTGATGCGGCCCCGCTGGCCCACGACGAGGATCGCGGAGTCGCCCACGTGGTAGGGCCGGATGGTCCCGTCCTCGACCTCGACGGCGACGAGGGTCGTGGCCGCCCCCACCGCCAGCTCGGTCACGTCGGCGTTGGCTCGCTCAAAGCCGTCCAGGACGGCGGATCGCAGACCGGAGGCATCGTCGGGTCTCTTCTGGACGCACCGGGCCAGCGCCTCCAGCGCCAGCTGGGCCGCGTCCGCCCCGGATCGCTGACCGCCGAGCCCGTCCGCCACGGCGAGCACGGCTCGGCCCTTGTCGACGGGGATTACCGCCGCGCCGTCCTCGTTGTCCCTCTCCTTGGCCGGGTGACGCGCGGTGAACACGGCGACCGAACCCGCCGCCACGTCACGGATCTCCGCGGAAGCCATGTCGTGGCGGGTCAGGATGGTGGGGTCGCGCAGCCCGTCGTCGGCCATGGAGTGAATGTATCAGCAGGTGTGGACGCGTGCGAAGCCGAGGGCCCGGGCCGGGAGAGACGGTTCGCCCGCGGCCACCAGTGTCTCAGGCACTCTCCCGAAGGTCGCCGCCCGTCCCGTGCGACGCGTACAGGGCCTCCTGGACCCACTCCTGCTGCTCCTTCAGCGACGTGGCGTCGCGGGCGATGATGGGTTCCTTGCCCTGGGCCAGAAGCTGCACGCCGACCTCGTAGATGCCGTCCTTCACATGACGGCAGAAGGCCACGAGCCCGGCCAGGAACAGCAGCGGGCGCTGCTCGCTCTTCTCGTCGATCTCCACCTCGATCGGCTCGCCGCGAAGCATGGGACGCGTCGTGAGCACGCCCAGCCCTCCCGTCGAGATGTTGCGCACGAATCCCGCGTAGGTACGGACCGTGGCCGCACCGCTGACAAAGCAGCGCACGTCACACGAGGCGAGCAGACCCTGGCGCTCCCGCTTGCGCATGGAGGCGAAGCGTTTCGGCTTGGACTTGTTGAGTTCGATGGCGATTCTCCGAAAATCCTGAGTCGTGATCTCGTCGGGGCTGCTCGCGCCCCTGTCCGCCGGCGGCGGCAGCTCCTTGAAGCAGAGCCGGTCCTTCCCCCTGAGCTTGGCCTGATACATGAGCTCGTCCGCGGCCGAGAAGAGCTCTTCGGGCGTGGTCTCCGCCCCGGGCTGGCCCCAGACGGCGCCGATGCTGACCGTGATCGAAAGAGAGGGGCAGTCCCCGGACGGTCTTGCGTCCCGCACCTTCTCGATGAGCTGCTCCGCCTTACGGCGGGCGTCAGACTCCTCCAGACCCGGCAGGACAACGACGAATTCCTCGCCGCCATACCGGCCCGCGAAGCCCGCGTTCACGATCGCCTCGAGCACGGTGTCGGCGAGCATCCGCAGGATCTCGTCGCCCACGTGGTGGCCGTACTTGTCGTTGATGAACTTGAAGTCGTCGATGTCGAGAAAGAGCACGGCCATGCCGGCGCCGTTGTCGAAGCAGTCTCGGGCGCAGGCCAGGGTGGCGTCGACGAGCGCACCGCGGTTGAGCAGACGGGTCAGCGGATCGCGGGCAGCGCGCTCGCGGTACTGGCCGAGGGCGGACTTAAGCTGGTACTGCTGGTCGCGGATGAGATCGCGCTCGGCCTCCACCTCCTCGACGCGGGCCGCTGCTTCGGTGGCCTCCCGGCTCAGGTGCCGGTTCGCCTCGTCCAGCAGCTCCGTCACATCCAGGTCCTTTGGCAGCTGGTCGGCCAGCAACGGCGCGATCTGACCGTATGCATCGCCCGCCCGTTGCAGGCAGCCCTGCACGGTGACCTCGTCGAGGCCCAGCTGATCTGCGGCATACTTACGCAGGCCCGGCTCCTTACCCGCGAGCGTCAGGTCGCCGGCCAGAGGCAGCGACCCCACGAAATAGCTCACCGCGGCCAGGCGATCGATCTCCGACGACTCCTCCGTCAGCGCCGTCGGCTGGTGGTGGCGGCCCAGCGGTTCGGCGATCACGTCCGGCATGTTCCACTCCTGGGCGAGGGCGTGGATCGCCTCGGCGTGGTCGTACGGGAATCGCTTCTTCTCCTCGTGGTAGAACGCGGTGGGCGTCAGGCTGGACGCGTGGACCTCCGCGTACTCGTTGCCGAGCACCTGCACCAGCAGCAGAGTGCCGCAGTCCTGAAGCAGCCCGATGACAAAGGCCTCCTCGGCGTGGGTAGGGACGACCGTCGCCGTCGCCTCCCGGGCGAGACACGCCCGCAGCACGGAGTGCTGCCAGAACGTCTTGAGGTCGAAGGGCGAGCCGCCGAGCCGGTCGAGGTGCGAGACGAGCTGAAAGCCGAGCGCCACCATCCTGATCCGGCGAAGTCCCAGCAGGGTCACGGCCCGCTTGATGGTGGTGACGGGCTCGCGCTGCGCAAACATTGCGGTGTTGGCCATCTCCAGAAGCCGCGCGGCGAGGGCGGCGTCGGCCCGGATGGCTTGCGCGAACTGCTCCGCGGTGGAGTTCGGATCGTCGGCAAGACGCAGGATCTCCATCGCGATCGCCGGGTTCGTCGGCACCTTCGCCCGGCTGAAGACCGAGCGCAGCTGATCACGAAGTGCTTCAGGTGAATTGGCCGTTGCCCGCATGTCGTCCCCGACGGTGCTCTCAGAATTCCGTTTATCATCATCGGCACCACCCTCCGCGGCCATAAGTCGGTCGCCGCGGCCCATGCGCCCGATAACCGCGGCCAGCCGTGCCGCCGACCCGCAGCACGCGTCCGGCCGGCGGTTTAGCCAATGCGCAACTTGGCCGATACGAACCTGATACGCCGTAATTCCGGCGGAGGAGGCGGTGCGCGATGGAATCCGGTGTCCCCAGCAAAGCGCGTCTGGGTGGTCGCCGCTTGCTGCTGCGCGGCGAGTCCCTCATCGCATCCACCGGGCTCATCCTGGCCGCGATTCTGCTCGTGGTCATGGCCGCCACGTCGTACTGGACTTCGAGGACGCAGCGGCACGCACTCGAAGCGGCCCGCACCGAGGAGATCCGGTCTCTCGGCGAACTGCTCTCGGACACGGCCGGCCTCATGCTCTCCGTGCAGGAGCTGACCAACGTGCGCCGCCTCGTGGCCGACATGGGCCGCAGCAGCAAGCTCGATTCGTGCCGCGTCGTTCTTGCCGACGGCCGGGTCCTCGCCGACGCCAACCCCTCGGGTATCACGGAGGCGAGCCTGCCCGAGGCCTGGGTGAGCCCGCCGATTAGTTCGGGAATCGAGCTGTCGGAGGCCGGCGTGGTGAAGCTCACCCATCCGGTGGAGATCCGCGACCGGGGCACCGCCCGGCTGGAGATCGTGGCCCCCGTTCATTATCCCCAGCGGAACTACTGGGAGGCCCAGATCGGCGTCGCCGCGATCGGCGCCGGTGCGCTGTTCGCGCTGCTGTTCATGTACCGGCGGTTGCGGGCCCGCTTCCTGGCGCTGGGGGTCATCCGCGACGCGCTGCTCAACCTCGACGGCAGCGACGACGCACCGTTCGCCCCGGCGCTGGACGAGGGCCTGGGCCGTGAAGCCAAGGCCTGGAACCGGCTGCTGGCCGAGAAGGAGCAGCTTCGGCAGCGGGCCATGTGCACGCGGGTGGCGGAGGCCTTGACCACTCGCCCGGAGTCGGACCGCCAGCTCAGCGAAGTCTGCGACATGATGCGTCAGGGCGTCATCATCATCGACAAGAACCAGCGCACCACCTACGCCAACGGGGCGGCCGCCGTGTACCTCGGCCGAACCGTCGATGAGCTCATCGGCGCGAGCACGGCCGATCTCATGCACGAGCCCGAGACCGCGGCCTCGCTGGAAGCCGCCGTCACGCAGGGCGTCCGGTCGTGGACGTGCGTCGAGATCGATCGGCGCGGCCAGGACACCAACAGCGTGCTGCGCTTCTGCGTCCGACCGCTGCGCCGCGAGGACCCGGGGGCGGCGATGATCACGATCGAGGACGTGACGCAGCAGCGCGTCGCCGAGGAAGCGCGGAACTCGTTCATCACGCAGGTCACACACGAGCTCCGCGCGCCGCTGACAAACATCAGGCTCTCGGCCGAGACCGCGATCGAGGATGGTGAGGACAGCCCGCAGACGAGGGCCAAGTGCCTCAACGTGATCAACCAGGAGGCCCAGCGTCTCGAGCGGGTCGTCAGCGACATGCTCTCGGTGGCGGAAATCGAAGCGGGGACCATGGACCTTCGGCGCGACGACGTGCGTCTGGAGGAGCTCTTCGAGCGGCTCCAGGCGGACTACGCCGCGCAGGTCGCGGAGAAGTCGATCACCCTGGAGTTCAAGCTTCCCCCGAAGCTGCCCGTCCTGCATGCGGACCGGGAGAAGATCTCGCTGGCGCTGCACAATCTCATCAACAACGCGGTCAAGTACACGCCTGAGGGCGGGCGTGTCGCCGTCAACGTCGACACCCGCGCCGACCGCGTCGTCGTGGAGGTCACCGACAGCGGAATCGGGATCGCCGAATCCGACCTTGGGAAGATCTTCGACAAGTTCTACCGCGCCGACGACACGCGGCTGGCCGACATCACCGGCTCCGGCCTCGGGCTCGCCCTGACGCAGGAGGTCGTGCACCTGCACGGCGGCGAGATCGACGTCCAATCCGAGATCGACAAGGGCAGCACGTTCACCGTGACGCTGCCGATCACGGCGCAGGCTGCATGACCGGACAATGGATATCGTCGAGCACAAGCATGGTGCAGTAACGGTGGTAAAACCGGTCGGGCCGCTGACGCAGCCCGGCGCCGACGAGGTCCGACAGCGGATGCTCGAGGTCCGGACCAAGAGCATGGGCCGCCTGGTGCTCGACGCCTCGGGCATTTCCTACGTGGACAGCCGGGGCCTGGAGGTGCTGGTCGAGGTGGCCGAAGCCCTGGCCCACAGCGGGCAGGGACTGAAAATCTGCGGCGCCAACGAGATGCTGCGCGAGATCCTCGACCTGACCGACCTCACGACGACCTTTGAGCAGTTCACCGACGTGAACACCGCCGTGCGGAGCTTTTTGTGACAAGGCCGGCGAAGAAGATCCGGATCGGCGAGGTGCTCGTCGAAGCGGGTGTGCTGTCAGAGGAGCAGCTCGCCGAGGCGCTCGAGGCTCAATCCGCCCGCAAGCTACGGCTCGGCGAGCTGCTGGTCGCGGACGGCCTGGTCACCCGCGCCGTGATGGTGCGCACGCTGGCCGACTACCTGGGTGTGAAGGGCTGCGTGCTGCGGCACGGGCTCATCGACCCGGCGTTGCTCGACCTGATCGGCGAGCAGGAAGCCCAGCGTCTCAATGTCATTCCGATGTTCAAGGTTCACGACACCCTGACCGTCGCCATGGCCGAGCCGCAGGCGCTGCCGACCATCGACGCGCTGCGGCGGATGACCGGCTGCAGGATCCGCCCGATCCTCGCCCTGGAGGAGAACATCAGCGAGTTCGCGGGCAAGTACGCGGGCGGCACCACGGGTATCGACGAGTTCCTGGCCACGCTGAGCGACTCCGAGGTCGAACTGGTCGAGCGGGAGTCCGTGGACGAGGGACCGGCCACCGACCTCGATCAGATGGTCGCCGGCAGCCCGATCGTGAACCTGGTGAACATGGCCCTACTCACGGCCGTGCAGGACGGAGCCAGCGACATTCACATCGAGCCCGACCGCAAGGGCACGCGGATCCGCTACCGCATCGACGGCGTCCTCCGCGAGCTCATGAACCCGCCCACCGGCATGCACGCGGCGGTCGTGTCGCGGGCGAAGGTCATGGGCAAGATGGACGTGGCGGAAAAGCGGCTGCCGCAGGAGGGGCGGATCCGAATCGTCGCCGAGCAGCGGGACATCGACCTGCGCGTCTCCAGCATGCCGACGCTGCTCGGCGAGAAAATCGTCATCCGGATCCTCGACAAGCAGAACCTGAGTATCCGGATGGAGGACCTCGGCTTTCGGCCCGAGGGGCTTGCCGCGTTTCAGCGGATCCTCCGGCAGCCCCACGGGCTGGGGCTCGTCACGGGCCCGACCGGAAGCGGCAAGACGACGACGCTCTACTCGGCGCTCGATCTCCTGAGGAGCCCCGAGCTCAACATCGTCACCGTCGAGGATCCCGTGGAGTACCAGCTGGATCTCATCAACCAGGTGCAGGTTCACGAGGCGATCGGCGTCACGTTCGCGCGGGCGTTGCGGAGCATCCTCCGTCAGGATCCCGACGTGATCATGGTCGGCGAGATCCGCGACCAGGAGACGGCCCGCGTCGGCGTGCAGGCGGCGCTGACGGGACACCTCGTGCTGGCGACGCTCCACACCAACGACGCCCCCGGCGCCGTGGCCCGGCTCCTGGACATGACCATCGAGCCCTACCTGCTGTCAAGCGCCCTCAACGGCGCCGTCGCCCAGCGGCTGGTGCGGACGATCTGCCCCGGCTGCGCGACGAAGTACTACCCCACCGAGCAGGCGCTTCGGGACGCGGGCCTGGACGCGCGGTCCGGCCTCGCCTTCACCAAGGGCGTCGGCTGCGAGCAGTGCCACAACAGCGGCTTTCGAGGACGGGCCGGGATCTACGAGGTGATGGAGGTCACCGCCGACCTCCGCCGCCTGGTCCACCGGGCGGCGGCGACCCACGAGCTGCGCAAGGTGCTCTGCGCCGAAGGCGTCCTCACGCTCCGCGAGGAAGCGATTCAGTTCGCCATGGCGGGCCGCAGCAGCCTGGAGGAGGTGCTGCGGGCCACCCACGTGGACGAGGCCGGCGATGAGAGCGACGCCGCCGCCGGGCCGGCGGCGGCATCCGGGAAGGATGCGGCATGACGGTGGCCACCCGGACCATCGACCGGCCCTCCACCGCGGCGCGCAGCAACGGTCGACCGATCGGACCGCGGTCACCGCGGGGCGGCGGCAGCAAGCGTCTCAAGAGCGTCGCCCTGTTCTCGCGTCAGCTGTCATTGCTGGTCCGGACGGGGACCCCGCTGGCGGATGCACTGGGTGCGATGGAGCGTCAGCTCCCGCCCGGTCCGTGGCGCACGGTCGTGGCGGACCTGCACCGGCACATCGAGGAGGGGTCGTCCCTGGCCCGGGCCATGGAGGCTCACCCGGCGTTCTTCGATTCGGTGTGCCGGAGCCTCGTCGCCGCAGGAGAGTCGTCCGGCCGGCTCGAAGGGATGCTCGAACGTCTGGCGCGTCTCCTGCACCAGCAGCTCAAGATCCGGCGCTCGGTGACGGGAGCACTCATCTACCCGTGCCTGCTGGTCTTCGTGGGCATCGCAGTGGTGGTGCTCATGCTGTGTTTCGTGCTGCCGCGTTTCGAGGGGCTCTTTCAGACGCTCAACGCGCCGCTGCCGCCGAGCACCAGCGCGCTGCTGGCGCTGAGCGACCTGCTTCGATCCGGCTGGTGGGCGTTCGCGGCGCTGATCGCGGCGGCGGGAGGCGGTGCCTGGTTCGCGATGACCACGGACAAAGGCCGGCGCGCGCTGGACTCGACGGTCGTGGGGCTCTCCGGCATCGGACCCATCGCCCGCAGCCTCCTGACGGCTCGGTTCGCCCGCGTGCTCGGGGTGCTGCTGGACAGCCAGGTCCCGCTGCTCGAGGCGCTGCAGCTCACGCGGGGCTCAACCGGCAACAGCCTCTACGCCGACCTCATGACGGCGTCGGAGGACGCGGTCGCCCGCGGCGAGACCGTCAGCGGCGTTCTCGAGAGCAGCCCGCTGATCAGCCCCTACGTCGCCGAGGCGCTGCGGCACGGCGAGCAGAGCGGCCAGATGAGCGCGGTTCTGCTGGATATGGCCGACTTCATGGACGAAGAGAACGAAGCGCTTGTCCGGACGCTGTCGAAGCTGCTGGAGCCGATCATGCTGGTCGTGCTGGGCATCGTGGTCGCCATCATCGCCATCAGCCTCTTCATGCCGTTGTTCGACCTCACTTCGTTGACCTAAAGGAGCTGACCGTGGGGTGGCACGCCCTGTCAACACGGACTCCGATCGGCATCGACCTGGGCGGCCGGTGCATCCACGCGATGCAGCTGGCCCGGCGATCACGGGGCTGGCAGATCCAGACCGTCGCCTCGATGCCGCGGGGCGACGACTCGGCGCTGCTGAGCGCGGCCGAGACCAGGCAACTCGCAAACGTGCTGTACCGGCACGGCTTTCGCGGCGGTGACGTCGTCCTCGCCGTGCCGGGGGCGAGCGTCATGGCCACCATGCTCGAGGTGCCGCCCCGATCGCCGGCGGCGGCGGTCCCGCAGCTCGCCCGCGACCGGCTCGCGGCGGCGCAGAAGTGTGAGCCGGAGGCGCTGGAGGTGTCCTGCTGGGCCCTGCCCGCCCCGACCCGGTCCCGGGGCGGCACACGGGCACTGGCCGTGGGTTGCGCAACCGACGAGGCCAATGCCCTCATCGACCTGTTCGAGGCTTCCGGCATGACCGTCGAAGCCCTCGACGTGGAGGCGTGGGCCGCGGTGCGGGCGTGCGTGGCACACCTGGACGGCGCCTCGCGGCTCGTCGCCATTCTGAACGTCGGCTGGTCGGCCGCGCACCTCGTCGTCCTCTGTGACGGTGTTGTCGTACATGAGCGACTGCTGCCCGAGCACGGGCGCCGGCACCTGCACGAGATCCTCGCCCGGGAGTTCAAGCTCGAGCCTGACATCATCGACTACGTCGTGGATCGCATCGGCCTGGATCCGGAGGCGTCGCCGCCGGAGGTCTCGGCACGGCTGCTGTCGGCGATCAGCGGGCAGCTGCGCGCGTACCTGGAGAGGCTGGAGTCCGACCTGCTGCGCTCGATGTCCTACGCCACGCAGGAGTACGCCGAGGATGACCTGAGCCGGCTGATCGTCCACGGCGATGGCGCCGGGATGCCGGGGCTGAGCGATCACATCGCCGCGGTCCTGGGGATCGACGTGAGGGTCGCAACGCCCTCGGACACCGCGGTGTGCCCCGCCGCCCTGGAGACCGTGTCCCGAAGTCCGGCGCTCGTCATGGCGATGGGTCTGGCGCTGCACTCGAGAGCATAATGCACACGTTCCGGGTCAATCTCGTGCCACTCGAGCGCCGGCAGGCGCGGCGATGCCGAGTGCAGCTGCACCGGTGGCTCGTCGCCTGCGGGCTGTACGCCCTGGTCGTGGCCGGTGCCTGGGTGTTCGTGCAGTTCGGCCCGGCCGGCAACGACCAGACGCTGCGCGATGAGCACGGCCAGGCACAGCTGCAGGTGACCGATGCGCAGGCCGAGCTCGCGATCCTCAGCGACGCGCTGACCCGATCGCAGGTCGAGCTGGAGGCCCGCAACGCCGTGGGGCGTCAGCCGAACTGGAGCTGGCTGCTGGCCCTGCTGTCCCGCACGCTCGGCGAGCGGATCGTGCTTCGCGATCTGGGGCTGGCAAGCCACGAAGCGGCGACCGCCGGCGGGGCCGCTGCGGGTCAGCCGGGGGCGGAGCCGTCGGGAATCAGCCTCACGTTCAACGGGCTGGGGCAGTCCCAGGCGGACGTCTCCCGCTTCATCCTGCGGCTCGAGGAGATCCCGCTGTTCCGATCCGTGAAGCTCATCGACACGCGGCGAGAGCCGTTCTTGTCCGGTCACGCGGTGGCATTCGGTGTCGAGTGCGTTCTGGACGACCGCCCGGGAGTGAGGCCATGACAGCAGCGCAACGTCGCGGAGGGCTTCGGGGCTGGCAGGTCCACTCGATCGGCGCGGGCGGCTTCGCCGTGCTGAGTGTCATTGCCGCCCTCGCCGTCGTGAACCCCGTGCTGACGGCGCGGGCTGAGCGAGCGAGCCTGCGGTCCGAGCTCGAGCGCAGGCAGCTGCAGCTGGCCGACCTGGAGCAGGCGCGGCGGGATGTCCAGGGCCGTCTGGACGCCACACGGCAGGAGCTGGGCGATGGCCGGCTGCAGCTGGAGTCCTCCGGTCGCCTCAACCGGCGCATGGCGCGGCTCGTGGAGCTGGCCGCGACCAGCGGCCTCGACATCCACGAGATGCGGCCCGGCACGCCGGTGACCGGTGACCGATACGACACGGTGCCCATCATGCTGTCCGGCCAGGGCTCGTATCCGCAGTGCGCCGGGTTCCTGCACCTGGTCCACGAGACGCTGCCCGACACGGGCGTGACGGACCTCGACCTGTCCGGTAACCCCACCCATCCGGAGCTCGGAGCCCGGTTCCGGTTCGACGTCGTGTGGTACGCGGCGCCGGACCCGGCCGCAGCGTCCCCCTGAACCGCCAGAGTCGTGCCGGTTCCTGACCGATGTTCCAGCAGGAGCCGCCATGTCGCCGCGCAAGCGCAATGCCTACATGATCGTGGTCGGCCTCGGCGTGGCCGCCGTGGCGGTCGATCGCCTGTTCCTGCTGCCGCCCGAAGAGGCGTCGGGCGAGCCTGCCCCCCCGCCGCCGGTGACCTCGACACCGCCGCCGGCTGCGGCCACCGCGACCCCGGTGCCGGCCGAGACGACGACGGCCCCGTCGCCGGTGGCGGCCCGCGTCGCCATCGCCGACCGCCTGGAGGCGATCGCCCTCCGCGAGAAGCTCGACCCGGCCCGTGTCGAAGACGCCTTCGAGCCGCCGTCGGCGTGGCTGATGGCGGACGCCGGCCCGGCGAACCCCGTCACCTCGACGGCCCAGCGCTTCCGGGAATCCCATAACCTCAACGCCGTGATGGCGACCGGCCGCGACGGCTATGCGATCATCGACGGCCGAACGCTCTACATCGGACAGGAGATGGACGGCTTCACGCTCGTGGAGGTCCACAAACGCACGGCCGTGCTCGTCTCGGGACGGGAGCGGGTCGAGCTGAGCCTGCCGGGTGACCCATAATCGCCGCCTGCTCGAAACCGCCCGGACATGCGGGTCAAGTATCAGGCGAACCGCGACGATCTGAGAGGGGGATATCACCCAGGGGTGATACCCGACCGACGACTTTTCCGGAGGGCGTATCGATGCGGCGGAGCACTGGGTTCAGGCGGGCATTCAGTCTCATCGAGCTGGTCATCGTCGTGGTGATCATCGGGATCATCGCGGCGATTGCGATCCCGCGTCTGAGCCGTGGGTCGGCCGGCGCCGCCGACTCGGCCCTGATCGGCAACCTCGCCGTCATGCGGAGCGCACTGGACCTCTACGAGACCGAGCACACGGGGGACATCCCGGCGCTGGCGGACTATGTCAACGCGATGACCCTGTACTCCGACATCAACGGCAACACCAACGCCTCCAAGACCGGAGCCTACATCTACGGGCCCTACCTCCGGGCGGTCCCGCCGCTGCCGGTGGGCGCGCGCAAGGGCGAGACGGCCGTCAAGGCCCCGCCGGCCGACGGGGCGGGCAATTTCGGCTGGATCTACGACGACACGGCGGGGACGATCGTCGCCAACTGCGCTGCCGGCGAGGCCGACGACAGCGGCAAGGACTACAACACGTATTGACGCGCGGCTCGACCCCGCAGGCGAGGGCGTGACCGGCCCTACGGGCCGACGGTCTGGGCCCACGTGCCGCGTCGCACCCGCATGGCGCCGGTGTATACCGTGTAGCCGAGGGGCGGCTCGCTGAGCAGCGCCGGGTCGTGGGTGATCGTGGGATGTTCCTCGACATTCACGGTGAACTCGCCGAGCACTGCACCCCGGACATGGCTGGTGCTCTTGAGGGTCACGACACGAGTCGCGTGGACGAGCCCCTCGATCTCGCTGGGATAGATGTCGAACTGGTCGCTGTCGGTCTCATCGTCGTAGGGCGCGCCGGACGGGTTGAAGTTGTGGCCCCAGTCGATCTCCCGCAGGTACTTCTTGGCCGCCCCGCCGGTGCTCGTGTAGGTGAGCACGAGGTCCCCCTTCACGATCAGGACGGGGTAATTCGTGCGATAGCTCTGCATGAGAACCTGGTTGTCGACGGTGACTGTTTTGGTGCCCGCGTCGATGACCAGGGTCCCGTGGATGCGCGAGCCCTTGATGGTCAGGTCGTTGCCCCCGGTCGCGATGTGGTAGCACCCGTCGGGGTCGAGACCGCCACCGTACTCGTTGACGCCGGGAGCCAGCACCATGGTGTCGATGTTGCCGCTGTAGGGGATCGTCGTCGCCAGGGCGACGTACTGGGTGAAGACGCTCGCGGGCGGCAGGCTCTTGGGGGGGGCCGGCACGTTCGCGCTGCCCGTCACGGTGCCCGAGCCGCTCATCGTGTTGGCATCGACGTCGCCGTACAGGACGCCGTCGTTGTCGAAGTTGGCGTTCGTGGAAGCCGGGGCGCCGATCACCGTCAGTGTCTTGCCGGGAAGGATGTCGAGCTGGTTGGGACAGTGCAGGCACGTCCCCAGCGCCGCCATCGGCGGATCGTCGGGATCGAGCGTGACTTCCAGCCTCTGCACGGCATCGCCCTGCATCCCGATGCCGGTGACGACGAGCGGGTCCGCGTTGCCCACGGGCACGTTGCCGTCCACGGGGTCGAGCACCTCGATGGTGAGGGTGCCGTCGGCGATCGGCTCGTCTTCGGGCCAGTTGGAGTTGCCGTAGGTGGTCCGCCAGTCGGAGTCCTTGCTGATCAGATGCAGCGCCAGGTTGACCGCCGAACGGGCGTGCAGCCGGGCCTCGACGATCTCCGCCGCGTCCGACGCCGCGTGATGCTGCAATCGGGCGGCCATGACGGCGGTGACCCCGATCACGGTGACCAGCATGCAGGCTCCGAGCACGAGCATGTACACGTTGCCCCGGCGGTGTTGTTGTCGCAACATGACGATGCTCCTGCGGTCAGGGGCCGGTCTCGGGGAAGGCGCGGGTGCGCAGGGCCACGAGCCTGCCCATCTGCACGCCGTCGTGCAGCACGGCAACGGTGATCAGCTTGGCGTCCGTCTCGGCGCCGACGGCGAGGTCCAGGTCATTGGTGCCCACCCAGCTCACGCTGACCGTGCGGGTCCAGCCCGCCAGCTCGGTCATCGACGTGCCGTCCTTGAACTGCGGCGGCGACGCGGACCACCCGTTGTAATCGTCGACGTCGTCCCAGCTTCCACGGGCGGTCGCCGTCTCCGGGGATTCGGGGCCGAAGACGGGCGCATCGTCCGGCTCCTCGTACGCCTCCTGCATGATCTCCGCCATCATCGCCTGCGCGAGGAGGGCCCCACGGCTGTATCCGCCCGTCTTGTACTGCATCGTGCGGGCCGCGGCGACGGTCTGCATGACCGCGACGAACATGACCGAGACGATCACGACGCAAAACACGGCCTCCACGAGCGTGAACCCGGCCGCCCGCCGCCTCATGGCGTGATCTCCGGCGCTTCGAGGATCGCGGTCGAGGTCTGCACGCGGGCCGACGTGTCGCCGCCCACGCGGAGCTTGATGCGAACACCCGTCAGGAAGGTGTGGTTGACGGGCACGGGCGGGCCGGGGGTGAAGTGGGTGCCGTACACGGCGTACAGCAGCGAATCGGGCTCGTTGGTCCACGAGACGCCGGCGTCGATGGTCTTGACCCGCCCCGACCCCTCTCCACTGGCCTGCTCGATGTCGGCCGCGTCGGTTCCGGCCGACCACTCGACGACCACGCACAAGCCGCGGTCGGGGCGTAACCCGTCGACGTCGCTGTAGTTGAACTGCTCCCAGGTGTAGGCGCCGCTGAGATTGGTCTCGTTGAGCGCTACCTGCTCGAGCACGACGTCGGAAGGAAGGTTGTTGGCGTCGGGCAGCCGCAGCTGCACGTCGGCCAGGCCGTCGGTGGGACCGGAGATCCTGGCCTTGAGCTGAACCCGCGTGACGGTCCAGCTCGTCGCGTTGACCGGCAGCGACGGCATGACGTACTGCCCGGGCCAGATCGCGCTTCGGACCCGGAAGCCCAGATAGGCGCTGGCCGTCGTGCGGCTGGCCAGCAGCAGCTCGCTGCTCTCGATCTCGCTCGGTTCCAGGACGGAGACAATCTTCGTGTCGTAGAGCAGCTCGAACTCCTCCACGCCCTGCACGACGTCGGACGCCGCGGCACCGTTGTACTCCATCTGCAGCGCGTTGCCGGGCACGCCGTCCCACGAGTAGCGGATCGTCTCCGGGTTGCTGTCGCCGTCGCGATCCGCGACCGTGAACTCCACGGAGGTGGCGGTGCGCTCATCGACGGTGAGGCCGAACTGAAGCTCGCCGGTGATCTTCTCGGCGACGCGAGTGGCCCGCACGATCGCCGCCGAGGGGTCCTCGGACTCCGGGATGGCCCCGCCGGCGATCAGCAGCGCCGAGACGACGCCGGCGAGCACGATGGTCATGATCGCCGTGCTGACCAGCACCTCGAGGAGGGTGTGTCCGGAGGGTCCCCTGCGCATCGTTCTAAGAAGATCGACCAGTTGGCGGGCCGGTCTTAGTCCCGCCCCAGGGGCCCCTCATTGCCGGCTCACCGTGGCCTCGCCGGTGTCAGCGTTGACGTCGATCTGGTACGTCTCGCCGCCGACGGTGAGCACGGCGGTCCCGCCACTGTCGGCACGGCCGTAGCCGTCGAAGATGACCTCGTCGAGGAGATCGGACCCCGTCGCCAGGTCGTCGAAGACCGCCGATGTGATCACGGCCCGGTACGGCTCGTCGCCAAGCGACACGGTGTAGGGGACGGTCTTGGTATCGGGGTCCTCGAGCCCCACCAGCGTGTACGCGTCGTTGGCGACGTCGAAGTCCACGGTCCGGGAGACGCCGACGAGACGCGCCTGGCTCCGGGCGTATTCGAGATCGGCGCGAACCCGGTGCGCGGCGGACTCGGCGCGGTAGCGGACCAGCGAGGCGTTGTACCTGGGGGCGGCGATCGCGGCCACTACCGCGACGATCGCGAGCACCATGACCAGCTCGAAGAGGCTGAACGCCCGCCGCTGCATCACGCAGCCTCCGCCTCCGCCGCTTCGTGACGGGCGACCATGGCGTCGTATTCGGACAGGTCGAGGGTGACGAAGATCTTCGCCAGCTCCGGATCGAACTGCGTGCCGGCGCACTCGGCGATCTCGCGGAGCACCTTCTCGCGCGGCAGCGCTGAGCGGTACGATCGATTCGAGCTCATCGCGTCAAACGCGTCGGCCACGGCCAGGAGCCGCCCCAGGCGGGGAATGTCGGCGCCGCCGAGCCCCTCCGGGTAGCCGCGACCGTCCCAGCGCTCGTGGTGATAGAGCACGCCGGGAAGCATCTCTGCCAGCGGCCCGATGTCCTGGAGAATGGTGTGGCCGATGACGGGGTGCCGCTTGATCTGGGCGAACTCCTCGTCGGTGAGCCGACCGGGCTTGCACAGCACCGCCTCCGGCACGCCGATCTTGCCGACGTCGTGGACGAGACCCGCGATCCGTACCCGTTCGACCTGCTCGTCGCTCATACCGAGCGCGGCCGCAAGCCGCGAGCCCATGAGGGCGACCCGCTCGGAATGGCCCTGGGTGTAGCGGTCCTTGGCGTCGATCGCGGCCGAGAGCGCCCGGATGGTGCCGATGAACATCTCGCGCTGCTCGGCGTAGAGCCCCACGTTGTGAAGAAACGCCCCGAGGTACTCGGCAGTGGCGTCGAGCATCTGCGTCTCGATGCTGGTGACTTCGTGATCGTCGCCCGTCTTGCCGCCGGCCATCAGCAGCGCGGCCACGCCGCCGGCCGACATCACGTGCTCGACCACCACCTGCGAGCCGACACGCGCGGCGAGCTCGTCGTCGCGGGGCTCCAGCAACGTGTGCCAGTGATCGCCGGTGGCCCGTTGCAGCATCGCCCCGACCTGCCCGTCGAACTCCTGGCGGGGACAGGGAAGCGTGCCGGTCACCACCAGCTTGCCCGCCAGCTGCGGCGGGGCCGGCTTGACGGCGGCGTACTTCACGGCGATCCAGGCGAAGTCGAACATCTCCAGCAGAAGGTTGCAGGCGGTGCTGACGAAGTCGTCCGGCCGCGTCAGCCAGTTCATCGACCGGCCGAGCTTGTAGAGCATGCTGATCTGCTCGTACGCGTGGGCCAGCTCCAGACTGAACGAGCTCAGCGCGGTCGCATGGCTCGCGGCGCCGTCGAGCGCGTCGTGCATCCAGCGGAGCGTGGCCGTGAGCTGGACCATCTCGCACGGACGGAAACGGGCCAGGCTGACGAGGTCTTCCTTGGCCAGCTCCGGGTCGATGCCTTCCTCCCGGCAGATCGCCTCGACCTCCTCGGCCACGAGGATCTGCGTTCCCAGGGCCACCGCCACCGTGTAACAGGGCCGGTACGGTCCCTCGTTGCGGGCGATCGGAAGCAGCCAGCAGCCGGGGAAGAGCTCGGTGGCGTCCGGGAGAGGCGGCCAGGCGGTGACGGTGCTGCAGATCCGCTCGACGAGGCCGCGCGAGCGGAGCCACGGCTCGACCGGTCCCCAACCGGAGGGCTGGGCGACGAGGTTGCCCCGCTCGTCGATACGCCAGATCGCAAGACCCAGCGCGCGACAGTGATCCGGCAGCGGGTCCGGCGTGGCGGAGGCGGTATTGTCGTTGGCGGCGCCGGTCACGCCGCGGAGGTCCCGGGCTCGCCGAGACCGGGTTCGGCGGGCGTTGCGGTCTTGAGCAGCTCGTTGATCGCGGCGACCAGCTCCTGGGGGCTGAACGGCTTGTCCATCACCGCCTGGATGTTGGTCTTCGCCAGGTCGCTCGGCGGGACCTTGTAGCCGCGGGCTGTGAGCATGATGGCGGGAATGGCCGCGGTCTCGGCATTGTCCTTGAGCCGCGTGCACAGCTCCAGGCCGTCGGCGCCGGGCATCTGGTAGTCGGAGACGACCAGGTCGGGCTGGTGACGGCAGGCGAGGTCGAAGGCCTCGCGTCCATTGCCGGCGGTGTGCACCGTGAAGCCCGCGCGGGTGAGCTTGAGCTCGAGCATGTACCTGATGTGCGGCTCGTCGTCGGCGATCAGGACCGTCTTGGCTTGCATTGCTGCTTCCAGTCTCCAGGCCGGTAAGGGGGACGCCGGCCCGCCAGCGGCGCCGCGCTCCCGGTTACCGATCGACCGTTCCCCCGTCGCGGTTAACGACGGCCCCGCCGGCTCTCGATCAGGCCCGATAACGAGGCGGATCGCGGACATCGCGGGCTCGTATGATCACCCATGTCCAAGACCGTCACCCGCCACCCCCGCAGTGCACGTGAACTGGTCATGACGCGGGTCGCGCAACGGGCCCGCCGCTTTCCGGAGCTCTTCCCGGAGCCGCTACGGACCGGCGAACTCGACCGGCGCGACGCGGCGCTGGCCTACGCGATCGACCAGGCGGTGGCCCGCCGCTGGCTGACGCTGACGGCCATCCTGCAGACACGGCTCAAGCGACCGTGGGCGCAACTGCAGCCGGCCGTCCAGGCAACGCTGCTCGCGGGCTCGGCCCAGCTGCTCATGATGGAGCGTCTGCCCGATCACGCGGTCATCTACGAGTCAGTCGCATGGATCAAGTCGCGAAGCCCGCAGGCGGCGTCCCTTGTCAACGCGGTCCTGCATCGCGTGGCCGAGTTGCGGGCGGCCGTGGAGGCTCGCGGCGCCGAGCCCGGGCTCGATCGGGACGCGATGCCTCTGCACGACGGTCGCGTGCTGCGTCTCACCGAGCCGGTGTTCGACGAGGCGCCACTGCCCCGTCTCGCCCAGCAGACCTCGCACCCGCTGGAGCTTCTGGCCCGCTGGGAGCAGCGATGCGGTTTCGGGGAGACGGCGCGTCTCGCGCTTCACGACCTGGTTCACCCACCCGTCATCGTCGCCGGCGTCGTCGCCGGCGCGGACCTCCCCCCTTCCTGCGAGCCGCACGGGCTCCGCGGGTTCGCGGTGTTCGCGGGCGACCGGGGGGACGTGCGGGCGCTGCTGTCCGATCGACCGGAGCTGCGCGTGCAGGATCCGGCGTCGGCCGCGGCGGCCGACGCCTCGGCCGAGCTGGTGCCCAACCTCATTGCGGAGGTCTGTGCCGGCCAGGGGACCCAGACGCGTCAGCTCGCCGCCCTGCACCCCCAGGCCCGCATCATCGCCACGGACGCCAACCCGCGACGGGTGGACACGCTGCGAGACGTCTTCAAGGGGCACCAGCGGGTCCAGGTCGTCGCCCCCGAGCAGATGCTCGAATTCGCCGGGCAGGCCGACCTCGTCGTGGTGGACGCCCCGTGCAGCAACACGGCGGTGCTCGCCCGCCGGGTGGAGGCGAAGTACCGCTTCGGCCCCAGGAGCCTCGAGACGCTGGCGGGGCTGCAGCGTCAGATCCTCGCCGACTCCGTGCGGCTCACAACCGAGGCCGGGCACCTGCTCTACTGCACCTGCAGCCTGGAGCCGGAGGAGAACGAGCATCAGACCGAATGGATGGTGCGGTGGCACGGCGTCGCCGTCCGCCGGGAACGCCACCTCCTGCCCCGCGGCGGTCCCGGGGATCCGGTGGCCGGTTACCAGGACGGCGGCTACTTTGCCCTTCTTCGCCGCCCGTAGGCTCGGTGGTCTGCTACCATTGCCCGTTTCTACACTGCCGGGACAGGGGCGACCTGGCGGGCTCTGGAAAGCTCGGCATGAGACGCGCGGGCCGAAGCGTCGGCTCCCGGCACCCCTTCACTTCCGGTTCACCAGGCAATGAAGATCACGGACATTCTCTCACCCAAGGCCGTCAAGGTGCCGTTGGTCTCCACGGACAAGAAGGCGGTCATCGACGAGCTCGTAGACCTGCTGGCGGGCGTGAGCCTCATCTCCGACCCGGAGAAGCTGAAGCAGGTGGTGTGGGACCGCGAGCAGCAGCGGTCGACGGGGATCGGCGACGGGCTCGCCATCCCCCACGGCAAGACCCTGTGCTCGAATGATCTCGTGATGGCCATCGGTCGCCCCGCGGAGCCGATCGACTTCGATTCGCTGGATGGGGAGAAGGTCGAGCTCGTCGTGCTGCTCGCCTCACCGCCGAACCGGACGGCCGATCACATCCAGGCCCTCGGCAAGATCAGCCGGATGATGTCCGACGCGAGCTTCCGCAAGGCGGCGTACTCCGCGACCTCGGCCGAGACGCTGTATCAGCTGTTCAAGGAAGCGGAAAAGCCGGTGGCGCACTGAGAGAAGTCAGGGGTTCGGGGAGAAGGGTCGCGCGGCGAAAGCCCGTTGTGCCTGTCCGGTCCATCCCTGAGACCGGGGCGCCCCAAACCCGAATCCCTCACCCCGATCACAGGAAAACCCCGGCCGTGGGCGCCGGGGTCGTGGGGGCTTGCTTGGCCGACTCGACCGGTCAGTTGTCGGTGACGTGAGGCTCCTGCGGCTCCGTCTCACCTTCCTCGCGTTTCGCGTTTTCCTCGACGGCCAGCCGGATCTTCTCCAGGGCCTTGTTCTGGATCTGGCGAACGCGCTCCTTGGTGACGCCGATGATCTGACCGACCTGCTCGAGCGTGAGGGGATCCGTGTCCTTGTCGCCGGCGAGCCCGAAGCGGTGGTAGATCACGGTCCGCTCCACCGGCGTCAGCTCCGCCTCGTTGCTCTCGACGATGTGCTTGACCTCGGAGGCCGCGTCCAGCTCGCGGTCGCGCCGGACCAGCTCCAGGTGATTGGACTTCTCCATCGCCGGATCAAAGTCGGTCGGGAAACGCTGGCGGTACTTGCTCAGCTTCATGCCCTGGCGGGAGAACGCCTTGAGGATGGCGCGGCAGGCGTAGGTCGAGAACTTGAACCCTCGACCGCAGTCGAACTTGTCAACCGATCGCAGCAGGGCCATGTTGCCCTCGCTGACGAGGTCGGCGAAGTCCACCTCGCTCATCCGGGTGCGCTTGGCCATGGCCAGCACCAGCGCGAGGTTGGTCTCGGCGATCTGCTCACGATACCGCGTGGCTCGGCGGTACCACCGGAGCAGCTCGCGGGCCTCCTCCTCGGTCGGCTCGTTGGGGCCGATCTCCAGCTGCAGCTGACGCACGCGATGGCGGGCGTAGTTGTACTGAAGAAACAGCACCCGCTCCTGGGCCGCGGTGAGCAGGATGGTGCCGCTGTTCTTCGCCCGGTTCGGCTCAGGGTCGTCCATCAATGGTCGGTACCAGGACACATCGGGCCGCTCGATCACGGGGGCCTCGTCGTAGATCCTGGACTCCGCGTCGGGACGGGTGAACTCGTCGGAGTCGATGTAGTCCATGGGCTCGGCGAGGATCTGGTGGAGCAGACGCTCGTCCTCGTTGGTGAGCCCGGCCCGACGGGTGCCGGTGGCGCCTCGCCCGGGCTGCACCCTGATCCTCTGCCGCTGTCGCAGCCGACTCAGGGGAGAATTGTGACCAATCATTCGCTGGAGCATTTGCAGTCTCTTACCGCCCACCGATGTCCTTCCGAACGGGACACGGCCTCTTACGCCGGGTTCGTGACAGACGTCACAAACCGGATGACTTGAACGATCCTCGTACCTCTTATACTCGGACACCTATACAACGGTTCACGTGGTTAGAAATATTCTAAATTGACACAGATAATTGCGATAGTCCACCCACACGGAACAAAACTCCGACGCCTCCGGACGCTCTGTATTCGCTCTCCGAAGGCGTTCCCGGACCCTGAAGAGTCGAAAACAACGTAAAATACTCGATCAGGAGGGCATTTGCGACGAAAAAGCCGCCTTTCTCGGCGACTGATCGGTTAGACGCACCAGGTCAACCCAGGTTCCCTGATCGGATCTACTATTCAGGCTCGCCCGACGACAGGTCGTAGACCCAGCCCTCGATGGCACGGTCGTAGGCCAGCAGCTCGGCGGCGTCGAAGAAGAGATCCAGCTCGTGCCGGGCGGACTCGGGTCCGTCGCTGCCGTGGATCAGGTTGAAGCTGTTGGAGACCCCGAAATCACCCCGGATCGTGCCGGCTTCCGCCTGGGAGCCGAAGGTCGCCCCCATGAGCTTGCGGCAGACGCCGATCGCACCCACGCCCCGCACGGCCAGGACGAGCACCGGGGCCGATGTCATAAACTTTATCAGACCTTCATAGAACGGCTTGCCGCGGTGGGGCTCGTAGTGCCGCGCGGCGAGCTCCGGGCTGATGCGAATGAGCTTCGCCCCCACCACCTGGAGCCCTTTGTCCTCGAACCGACTGATGACCCGACCCATGAGCCCCCGCTGCACGGCATCCGGCTTGAGAATGATCAGCGTGGTTTCCACGTCGGGGCCCTCGGCGGGCGGGCAGCATACACCAACCCCTCTCGCGACGGCCCGCGGAGACCGCCTTTTGCCCGAAGTTTCTTCGGCGTCCGGCCGCTTGGACCGATGCGGTATTCTTGAACCCCGGACCGCACGACGCGGTGCCGTCTCGACCGGACGGCGCGCCAGGGAAGGCACTCCATGACGACCCGCCGCACCAAGAAGAAGAAAAAGACCCCCACGACCAGGACCGCGACGACCGCAACCCCGCCTGACGGGAGCGCCGGCGACGACACGACGACCCGCAAGCCCAAGACGGTCCGCGGGACCTCCGCCGAGGCCATGGCCGCCAAGCAGCGCGAGATCTCCGTCAGCGAGTTCTTCGCCAAGAACCGACACCTGCTGGGCTTCGACAACCCCCGCAAGGCGCTGCTGGTCACCGTCAAGGAGGCCGTGGACAACGCGCTGGACGCCTGCGAGGAGGGCGGGATCCTGCCCACGCTCTACGTCAAGCTCGAGACGCTGTCCGAGACGCGGTTCAAGGTGACGGTTCGTGACAACGGGCCGGGCATCGTCAAGAAGCAGATCGAGAACATCTTCGGCAAGCTGCTCTACGGCTCGAAGTTTCATCGCATGAAGATGTCGCGCGGCCAGCAGGGCATCGGCATCTCGGCGGCCGGCATGTACGGCCTCATGACCACGGGCAAGCCCGTGCTGATCATCTCCAAGGTCGCTCGCAAGAAGCCGCACGAGATCGTCCTCAAGATGGACACGACCAAGAACCGGCCGGACGTGGTGAGCGACGAGGAGCATCCCGAGGACGCGCAGCTTTTCCCGGACGGCCATGGCACGCACGTCGTCATCGAGCTGGAGGGCCGGTATCAGAAGGGTCGTCAGTCGGTGGACGAGTACCTGGAGCAGACGGCGATTGCCAACCCGCATGCGAAGATCACGTACGTCGCGCCGTCCAACGAGACTGTGGACTTTCCACGGACGGTGGAGGAGCTGCCGGCCGAACCGCGCGAGATCAAGCCGCACCCCAAGGGGATCGAGCTGGGTACGCTCATCCAGATGCTGGAGCGCACGAAGGCGACCCAGGTCGGTGCTTTTCTCCAGAACGACTTCTGCCGGGTCGGGCTGCAGAAGGCCAAGGAGATCACGACCAAAGCGGGGATGACCAACCGCACCTGGGTCAAGCAGCTCGGCCACGACGAAGCCGAGGCGCTCTACGGGGCGATCCAGGAGGTCAAGATCACGGCGCCGCCGATGGACTGCCTGGTGCCGATCGGGCCCCAGGCGCTGCTCGCCGGCATGCTCAAGGAGGTGCAGGCGGAGTTCTATGCCGCGTCGAGCCGGCCGGCCGCCGTGTACCGCGGCAACCCGTTCATCATCGAGGCGGCGATCGCCTACGGCGGGTCGCTGGGGGCCGAGGAGCAGGCCCGCGTGCTGCGTTTTGCCAACCGCGTGCCGTTGCTCTATCAGCAGTCGGCCTGCTGCGCGTTCAAGTCGGCGGTGGAGACCAACTGGCGGGGTTACGAGCTCAGCCAGCCCAAGGGGTCGCTGCCGGTGGGCCCGCTGGTGGTCATGCTGCACATGGCCAGCGTGTGGGTGCCATTCACCAGCGAGTCGAAGGAGGCCATCGCCGACTACGATGAGATCCGCAAGGAGATGAAGCTCGCTCTTCAGGAGTGCGGGCGCAAGCTCGGCACATACCTTCGGCGGCGCAAGCGTATGCAGCGTCAGTCTGACGTGCGTGACGTCCTCGTGCGGTATATCGGGGAGATCACCGCCGGCTGCGAGGGCATCACCGGCACGCCGGCCAAGAAGGTGTACGACGCTCTCATGAAGCAGGTGAAGCGCAAGACGGCCGAAGCCGACGCCATTCTCAACGAGGAGGGTAAGGTCGTGGCCAAGCTCGAGGACGATGACGTCGTCATCGTCGAGGACCGCGCCAAGGTCGAGGGCTTTGCGGAGTCGCTGTTCGAAGAGGCGAGCGCGACGAAGAAGGGGAAGACGACGTCGCGAAAGAAGACCACGCGCAAGAAGAAGACGGTGCGTCGGAAGCGGGTGGCGTAGTCGGAGCAGGGGTTGGGGATTGGGGATCGGGAAGAGAAGAAACTGAGATAGCAGAGACTCATGGCGAAGAAGAAGACTGCCAAGAAGACGACGTCCAAGAAGACCTCCACCCGCAGCCGGACATCCGGCAGGACCTCAGGCGCGGCGGTGAGCAAGAAGCAGGACCGCGAGACGATCGGCAAGATCCGGTCGATGGGCGACCGCGTGGTCAAGGACAGCCTCGCCTTCAAGGAGCCGGTGGTCGGCATCCCGCTGCGGACGGTCTCCAACACGAAGTACAACAAGAAGCGGCGCATCCTGGAGATGGGCTCCAACCAGCAGCACCGCGAGCTCTTCAACTTCGGCATGTCCCGCAAGTTCATGCAGACGATTCTGTTGGCGAACGGGTGCAAGGACCTCGTGGAGGCCGACAAGACGCTCAGCCTGCGAGGCATGTACTACAAGACGCTGCACACGATCCCCGGCACCAACGAGAAGACCTTTGACGGCCAGGACGAGTCGGACCCCATCCTGGAGGACCTCGAAGTCTCGCTCGGAGCGCTCCGCGAGGAGCTGCACGTCTTCGCCAAGAAGGCCGGCACCATGGTCGGCAACATCACGGTCATCGACTCCGGCGATGAGATCGACTGCCGCAAGATGGGCTCGGGAGGTTACGCCATCCCGTCCATCGTCGAGCCGGAGATCCTCCAGTTCAAGAAGTGCGATGCCAAGTTCATCCTGCATGTTGAGAAAAACACGGTCTGGTCGCGGTTCAACGAAGACAAGTTCTGGAAGAAGCACAACTGCATTCTCACCGAGGGCGGCGGCCAGCCGCCCCGCGGAGTGCGGCGTCTCCTGCGGCGTATGCACGATGAGCTGAAGCTGCCCGTCTACTGCCTGCTCGACTGCGACCCGTGGGGGCACTACATCTACAGTGTCATCAAGCAGGGATCGATCAACCTCGCGTTCGAGAGCCAGCGTATGGCGGTGCCCGAGGCCAAGTTCCTCGGCCTGCGGGCGGAGGACTACGAGCGGTGCGGGCTCAGTGACGACGTCAAGATCGCTCTCAACGACCGGGACATCACCCGCGCCAAGCAGATCGCCGCCTATCCGTGGTTCAAGGAGAAGAAGGACTGGCAGCGAGAGATCAAGCAGATGCTTCGTAACGGCTTCAAGATGGAAGTTGAGAGTCTGATCACCAAGGACATCTCCTACGTGACCGACACGTACACGCCCGAGCGTCTCAAGAAAAAGGACTTCCTCGACTGAGGTCCGCTTGTCGGCTGAGCGATCCAAGACGGCAAGGCTGCTGATTGCCTGCCCTGACGCGCGAGGCATCGTGGCCGCGGTCACCAGCTTCATTGCCGAGCATGGCGGCAACCTGCTGGACTCCGAGCAGCACACGGATGTCGAGCACGGTGAGTTCTTCATGCGCACCGAGTTCGACCTCGACGGCTGTGACCTGGACCGGGGAAGCTTCGCAGAGGTCTGGGCGCCTCTGGCCGGGCGCTTCGGCATGAGCTGGCGTGTTGACTGGAGCGAACGCGTCAAGCGCATGGCCATCCTGGTGGGCCGGCAGGCCCATTGCCTCCAGGATCTGCTGTGGCGCTGGCAGGCGGGAGAGATGGCGGTGGAGATCGCGGCCGTGGTGAGCAATCACCCGACGCTCGAGACGAACGTGCGGGATGCGGGCCTGCCGTTTCACCACTGTCCCGTCGAGCCGGAAGGCCGGACGGCCCAGGAGCGGCGAATCGGCGGAATCCTCGAAGCGGCCGCTGTCGACCTCGTGGTGCTCGCCCGTTACATGCAGATCCTCGGACCCGGCCTCGTCGAGGCGTACGAGCAACGGATCATCAACATTCACCACAGCTTTCTCCCGGCGTTCGCCGGCGGCGACTCCTACCGGCAGGCGTATGACCGGGGTGTCAAGATCATCGGTGCCACGAGCCACTACGTGACGGACACGCTCGACGAGGGCCCGATCATCGCCCAGTCGGTCATCGAGGTCAGCCACCGCGACGCCGTGGCCGATCTCCGACGCAAGGGCCGCGATCTGGAGCGCATCGTCCTCGCGCAGGCCGTTCGAGCCCACCTCGAGGACAGGATTCTCGTCAGTCGCAACAAGACGGTCGTCTTCGCGTGAGCTCGGGTCAGCCCCAGTTGGCAATCACGATCTCGAAATCCGTGATGCCCACCGCGCCGTCGCCGTTGAAGTCCCCCGGACAGCTCGCCGGCGGACACGGCCCCCACGCGCCGAGGACGCTCAGGAGATCAACGATGCCGACGATTCCGTCCTCGTCCGCGTCGCCGGCCCGGCGGCGCACATCCCATGACGTGTCGACGATCAGCGAGCCGCCATCGGCAATGTCGGGCCAGGGCACCAGCTTGAAGTTCTGGTTCTGCGGTGCGTTGGAGGTGTCCTGGGCCACGAACATGCCGGTCGGGAATGTCGCGCCCAGCGCCATGCTGGCCACGGCGATGCCGTCGGTCCCCGTCACCGCGTCGATGCCGTTGCCGGCCTCGATCTCGAACGTCATCAGGTAGCTGTTGCCCCCCCGCCGGTCGTAGACGACGAACGAGCTGCTGCCCTGGCTGGAGGCAAGCAGGTAGCCCCGGCCCCCGGCAGCGTGGTAGATCGCCAGCCCTTCGACATCGGCGGTGAGATGGCCGCCGCCACCCGTGGAATCCACCAGAACGCGGTCCGCCCCGGCGTCGGGCTCGGCGCCGTACTTCCAGATCCCCACCGTCTCCTCGCCAACGTACAACCAGCCGGCCGCGTCGTCGGCCACCATCCCTTCGGTCTGCGAGCCCACCGAGAAGCTGCGCACCAGTGCGCCGTCGACCTGCCCGTTGCCGTTGTCGAAGAGCTCCCACTGCTCGACGTTGCCGTTCTTGTCGTTCACAAAGGCGTGGTAGCTGGCGGTGAGGGCGCTGTGGTACAGGCAGAAACCGTACGCCTCGTTCACACCAACCGAGAGCGGCCCCGCCGCGACATTCTCCAGCTCGCCTGTCAACGGGTTGACCGCGTAGACGGCAAGCGTCTGGTCGATGCGGTTCCCGGCCGCGACGATGTCGACCCTTGCCGAGCCCAGGGGGAAGCCATAGCGGACGTCCACGTTGTTCAACCTGCCGTCGGGCAGAAATTGCAGCTCGGTGCCCGCGAGGTCATAGACGGCAAGCCCCGCCAGCTTGTCGGTGCCGATGACGAGGCTCTGTTGCGGGTCGGTCGGGTGCACCCAGATCGCGGCATCGTCCGCCGCGTCGCCGCCGCTGGGAACGGGATCGGTCTCCACCGTCGGTAGCGCGTTGGGCGTCTGCGCCGCCGCGCCGGTCGCGACCAGACACGCACACACCATGCTGATTGCGTTTCGATTCACGGCCTCGACTCCTTCAGCCCGACAGGATACTGCGCTTCATGACCCGGAGGAAAGGACTTTTGATCAGTCACGACGCCGGCCGACCCTGTTAAGGTGCAGGTGTCTGGGGGTTCTGGGTGCCGCACGCGACAGCCGCCGTCACTGGTGCGCGTGGGGGTGATCGGCGATGCCGAATCGAGCTCCGGGACCGCGCGGGGCGGGCGGCCGAGCCCCGTTGAGGAATGCCACCATGTCCAGCTCGTTCAACCAGCCGTCGTCGTTGAGATCGCCCGCCGCAAGCTCGTCCAGGCCGAGAAAATACAGCTCGGCCACCGAGATTTCGCTGACTCCTCCCGCCTGGGCGCCGCTCTGGCAGCAGGGCGTGTCACTTGCCTTCAGGAAGTTGATCATGATGAAGGTGAAATCCTCGGTGAACGTCAGGCCGTCGCCGCTGATGTCAGCGTGCGGACCGGTGGTCAGGCAGTCCGTGTCACCGACACCGTAGTTCGTGAGCCATTGACCGGTGAACAGGCCGAAGTCGAAGATGTCGACGAAGTCGTCGCCATTCAGGTCCCCGCCGACGAGCGACCAGTTCTTGCCTCCGCCGGGCGAGAGATCACGGAAGCTGGCCACGTACCGGCCGTCGGCGACGCCGAATCCCTCGGTGTTGTCGAACGTCCGCCGCAGCGTGTGCCGTGAGTCGCGGGCGGTGATGCACGTGTAGATGCCGGCGGGTATCGCGACCTCGACGCCGCTGGCCACGCCCGACGCGAGCGAGACCTCCACGTCGACGCTCTGGGATCCCCCGGCGCAGTCGAAGAGCTCGATGGTGACGCATCGTGACAAAAATGTCTCACCGACCCCCGCCATCTCGACGTCGAACCACAGGGTGCCGACGGCGCTGGCGGTTTCCGTCACATACACGTTGACGGAATCGGAAGCGACCGTGCCGCAGGCGGCCGCGACCGAGGCGGTGATCGTGTGGATGCCGACCGACAACCCGGCCGTCGAGACCGACGCGCCGGTTCCCAGATTGCCGTCGATGTCCGAGTCCCAGATGAGATTCGCGCTGAGGTCGCCGCCCCCGCCCTCGGTTGACGTGCCGTTGAAGTTGACGAGCGTTCCCACGCTCACGATCCAGCCGTCGGGCGGATCGGTGACGGAGACGCTGGCCGAGCTGTCGCAGACCGAAGCTTCATAGATCGCCCCGTCGCGCTCGTCCGGATCGACATCGTTGTCGATGCCGCCGTCGGCGAGGTAAAGACTCAACTGGGCCGGGTCATCCCCGGAGTCGGAGGTGGGGGCAAAGGTGAGCCCCTGCTCCCCCACCAGCGCCGGCACGAAGCCGGTCAGATCGTAGGTCTGAACGAAGATCCCGTTAATGGTGTACTCGAAGACCAGCTCGTCGGGATCGGAGACCACGAAGAGGTTGCCGCTGACCTCGTCGAAGGCGATGCCCTCCGGATCCAGCGGCGTCGTCGCCGGCGTGTTCAGCGCCAGCAGATCGAGCACGTCCTCGACGATGAACCCGGCTCCGAAGTCGTAGCTGTACACGACGATGAACCCGTCGTTGCCGTCCACGACGTAGAGCTGCCCCACCGGGTCGGAGGTGATCCCCTCCGGATCGTCCGATCCTGTCGACACGAAGGTGTTCACTTCGTCCTGCAGCGTGAAGCCGCTACCGGCGACGAAGGAGTAGCGGGAAAGCGTCCTCGCGTCGTCGTTGGTGACGTAGAAGTGACCGTCAAGGACGTTATAGGTGATCCCGGTGGGCTCATTGTTGCCCAGCGCGGTCAGGTCGTAGCTGGCGAACAGCGTATCTCCGGAGAGCGAGACCTCGAAGATGTTCGCGCCCACCAGATTGAACGCCTCCGGGACCTCGTTGATCTCCGAGTCCGCGATGAACAGGTGGCCGGAGGGCCCGTGGTAGGCGATGCCCGCAGGATCGATGCTTGGGATCAGCAGCGGAACCCCGAAGGAGTCGAAACCGGTCACGAAGTGGTTGACCTGCGTCAACACCTGCGCCTGCGTCAACTGGCCCCCGCCCAGGGCAAGAACCACCAACGCCCGCACAAACCGTGGGTGATGAACGGAGATCCGCCGCACCTTACCCTTCACGACCATTGGTGAGCCCGCCACGACCTCACCAAGATACCAGGAAGACCGCCCGATCGAACGCCAATCCGGCGACAAGTGATCTTCAACGAGCCGTTTATCGGCGATCCGCCCGGCACGGCCGTTCAACCCCCCTCCGCCTAGCATCCACACGATGAGCGCGGTGAGGCCACCCACGCAGGCGAGCATCGAGACGTGGTCGACACGCGGCTCGAACCTCGCGTCACTCGCGGGCGTGGTCGCGATCGCGCTCGCCGCCGCCGCCCTGCTCGTCCTGGCTCGATTCGATGCGGCCGTCCTGCTCGAGTACGCCGCGCAGCTTGGGCGTCCGGGCCAAGCCGCGCTTCTGGACCTTGCTGCGGTGCATGCGCTGCAGGGAAGGGCTCTCTTGCTGGGCGGCGTCTACGGGGCGGTCGCCGGTTCGGTTCTGGTCTTTCATGCTCCGGTGCGCCGCAACCTGGCCTGGGCGCTGGCGTGGCTCCTCGCGCTGCCCCGGAGGCTTGCTGACGCGTGGTCGCACCTCGGTGCGCGTGACCGGCGGGACGCGCTGACCGTCACCGCCCTGACACTGCTGGCCGGGCTGCTGGCGGTGCTTCACGTCCAGCAGGTGATCCGCCTCGACGAGGCCTCGACGTTTCGGGCCTTCGGGACACGGCCGATCTTCGTTTCGCTCTGCGTGTACCTCACGCCCAACAACCACGTCCTGCACTCCGTGCTCCTCAAGCTCTCGACCCTGGTATTCGGGGACGCGTTGTGGGCCATCCGGCTGCCGGCACTGACAGGGGCCGTGACGCTTGTTCCGCTGGCATACGGCGTGGGCCGGCGGTACTTCGACCGCGACGTGGCCCTCATCACGGCGGGTCTCCTGGCCAGCTCCGCGGCGCTGGTCGATCTGGCCACGAACGCGCGGGGCTATTCCCTCATGATCGGTTTCTTTCTGGCCATGCTCCTCGTCGCCCCGTCGGCCGTCGAGGGCCGCCGCTCGGCGTGGGTCGGCGTGGTCGTCCTTGCCGCGCTGGGCGCCTGGACGGTGCCGGTCATGGTCCTGCCCTTCGCGACGGTCGTCCTCTTCATGATCGCAGCGCAACTTCGCGCGCGCGGCACCCGCGAGCTGGGCGTCTTCGCCCGGCGACTCGGCGGCGCGACGGCAGCGACGGCCGTCGCCGTCACCCTGCTCTACTCACCGATGCTTCTGACGGTGGGGCTGGTGCCGTCCGACCTCGCCACGATCCTGCAGAAGAACACGGCGGACTCGCCCGCCGCGCTGGCCGCACGAAGCGGCCTCGTGATCTCCTGGTTATGGGACCTTGTCACCCTGACCTGGCCGCAATGGCTGGCGGCGGTGAGCCTGGCTCTCGTCGGCATCGGCGCGGGAGCGTCCCTGGTCCGGTGGCGGTCTGCATTCGTCCTGCTCTGGGCGGCGATCGTGCCGCTTGTGGTCTTCACGGTCGCCACGGGGATCATCGTTCCGCCGTGGTCGCTGTCGTTTTTCACGCCGCTGTACCTGGCTTTTGCCGCGGCTGGAGCGGCCTGGATCATGCGTTTTCTGACCGGACGACCATGGCCCCTCGCGGCCGCCACGCTGGTGGTGGCCCTGAATCTGGCCACACTGACGGCCGCGGACTATCCCCGGGACCGGCTGGCATACATCGGCTATCCCGATGCCCCTGAAGCCGCACGCCACCTGGCCGACTCGACGGGCTCGGGCGTGCGGTATGTCGGAAGCATGATCGATCTGAGACCGGTGTCCTATTACCTGTACCGGCGTGGTCTGCCCTTCGAGTGTCCCCTGCATGTGCCCGGTGACGGGGCCCGGACCGTCTGGGTGATCGACTGCTCCCGGCACGCGGTTGACGCCGCAGATCTGGAGGCTCTCGGCCGCGAGGGGTATCGACTCATGGAGACGCGTGATCTGAGCGGCTCACGACTCCTGCGATATGAGCGACGGGGCTGACGGCGGTGATCGAGCGGCTCATATCGCGGTCCGGCGATGGGTAGGCACCTCAATTCCGCGGCGGCATGTTCTCTAACCACTTAGTTATGCTATCGTTGTGAGGTAGGGAAGGGTCCGGGCGCGATCGTACTCCGCCGGTCTCCTGGACATCAGGGTGTTGTTGCATGATCACGTCCCGGTCGGGAAGCAGTTTCGACGCGTCTGACGACCTGGTGATCGTCGGCGCCGGCCCGGCCGGCCTGACGGCCGGCTACGAGTGGGCCAGACAGGGGGGCCGCCCCGTGATCCTGGAGAGGAGCCGCCAGATCGGCGGCCTCGCCCGCACGGAGCGCTATCGAGGCTACCGCTTCGACATCGGGGGGCACCGTTTCTTCACCAAGGTGCCCGCGGTCCAGCAGCTCTGGGAGGAGATTCTCGGCGAGGACTTCATGCACGTCCGCCGTCTCTCGCGGATCTTCTACCGGGGCAAGTACTACGTCTACCCGCTGCAGCTTCGCAATGCGTTCACAAATCTCGGCCCGTACGAGAGCATGAGGATCCTGCTCAGCTACCTGAAGTGGAAGGTCAGGCCAAGCCCGACGGAAGACAACTTCGAGCAGTGGGTGAGCAATCGATTCGGTGGCCGGCTGTACTGGCACTTCTTTCGCAGCTACACGGAGAAGGTGTGGGGCATCCCCTGCACGAAGATCCGGGCGGATTGGGCCGCGCAGCGCATCAAGAACCTCTCGCTCTGGAAGGCGGTTCTGTCCGGGCTCACCAATGGCAGGGGTGACCAGCCCTCCACGCTGATCTCGCAGTTCCAGTACCCGAAGCTGGGCCCAGGCATGATGTGGGAGGCGTGCCGTGATCACGTCGTCGCCGGCGGCGGCGAGGTCCACATGGGTCTGCGAGTCGATCAGGTCAACCTCGAAGGGCGCCGCGTGAGATCCATCACGACCATCGACGATCAGGGCCGGTCGGATGACGTCGAAGGCCGGCACTTCATCAGCAGCATGCCCATCACGGAGCTCGTCTGCAACATGACTCCACGACCCCCTCGCGAGGTCGTGGAGGCCGCGAAACAGCTGAAATACCGGGATTTCCTCATCGTGGCCCTGATCCTGGCGGGACCCGATCCATTTCCCGACAACTGGATCTACGTTCACAGCCCGGACGTCAAGGTGGGGAGGATCCAGAACTTCCGAAGCTGGTCCAGACACATGGTGCCGGACGGAAACACCTCCAGCCTCGGCATGGAGTACTTCTGCCAGCGCGGCGACGGACTGTGGCAGATGCTGGATCGCGATCTGATCGCGCTCGCCCGCGGGGAGCTGGCCCGACTGGGGCTCGTCCGGCCGGAGGCGGTTCTCGACGGAACGGTGGTCCGGCAGGAGAAGGCCTACCCCGTGTACGACGCGACGTACAAGGCCAATCTGGAGATCATCCGCGAGTTCCTCGACACGGTCGAGAACCTGCAGACGGTAGGGCGCAACGGCATGCACCGGTACAACAACCAGGACCACTCAATGCTGACCGCGATGCTTGCTGTTCGGAACCTGTGCGGTGAGCGGCATGACCTGTGGGACGTCAACACCGAGCGGTCGTATCACGAGGATTTCGTGACGAACGAGAAGCGCACGACGGAGCCTCTCCCGTTCGGTGCGGGGGCGACGGAGGGCGTGTTCTCCACGGCATCGCCCACTCCGGACGATTGAGGCGTCCCGTGGACCGTCACCCAGACGCCGGGCTGACACTATCCGTCGTGATCCCCGTTCACAATGGCGCGGCGGATCTGAGGCAGTGCCTGCAAGGCCTCTACGCGTCCCGGCGCCGACCGGACGAAGTGATCGTCGTGGACGACGGCTCCACCGACGACATCTCGGCCGTCGCGGCTTCGTTCCCTTGCCGCGTGCTCGCTCTGGAGGCGGGGCCGCGGGGGCCCGCCTCGGCTCGAAACCACGGAGCTCTCTCCACCAACGGGGACGTGCTCGTCTTTCTCGACGCCGACGTGGTCCCGCATGCGGACACGCTGGCCCTCATCGAGCAGAGACTGCTGGAAGAGCCGGCGTGCGATGCGCTGTTCGGGTCGTATGACGACGCACCGCCCGAGCCGCGTCTCGCCAGCCGATACCGCAACCTGCTCCATCACTTCGTCCACCAGCATGGTCAGCGGGAGGCCTCGACGTTCTGGGCCGGCTGCGGGGCCATCCGTCGCGACGTGTTCGAGACGCAGGGGGGATTCGACGAGAGCTTCGTCTGCCCCTCCATCGAGGACATCGAGCTCGGTATGCGGCTGAGGTCGGCGGGGGGGCGCATACTTCTCTGTCCTGAGATCCAGGTGACCCATCTCAAGCGGTGGACGCTGCGGACGATCTGGACCACGGACGTCTTCAGGCGCGCGCTTCCCTGGAGCCGGTTGCTGGTGGCCCGCGGTGAGTCCCCGCGGGTCCTCAACATCGATCGCCGCAGCCAGCTCACGGCGGCCCTGGCCTGGTTCTCGATCGCGACGGCACTGATGGCTCTCGCGTTCCCGGCGATCGGGTTGCTCTCGCTGGGCAGCTTCGCAACGCTGCTCTGGCTGCAGCGTCGCGCTCTCCTGTTCTTCCGGTCGCGGGGCGGATGGGTGTTCATGATCGGGGCGACGGCGCTTTACCTCGCCTACTTTCTCTACAGCAGCGCGGTGTACGCGTTCGTGCGTGTCGAGGCGCTGCTGCGTGGAAGATCTGGAATTCGTCTTCACCGCGTGTAGCCGGCCGTCGGCCTCGCACCGCCCGCCGGCGATGGCTGCAAACTATTGATTGACAAATAGTTACGAGGCGTCTCCGCGTGTTCTGCTCGCCGCGGAAGACACTTCAACGCTCGTTGGTACGTTGATTCCGGGACTTTAGGCCTGTAACTCAACCGGCCCGCGAAGTACCTTTGGTCGGGATACGGGGACCGCGCCCTCGTGGGACGGGCGCGGAACGTCGGGAAGGAAGCCGCGGGCCGACCGACCGCTCGTGGCAAGGAGCAACGTTGATCACATGTCAATGAAGTGGGCGCGCGATCGTGCGCCGAGTCGGATTGAACCGTTCAGCGCGGGCAAGGGCCCCGCGTGCCAAGAGACCTTCAAGACACCTTTTCCAGACCGGCGGATCGACGGAAAAGAGGAGAACATCAGAATGCCGAGATACTCCCTGCTGACATGCGTGTGTACCACTGCAGTCGTGACCGCGGCGGCAACCGCTCAAGTGTCAGGACCCGGCGGCGGGCCGGGAGACAACCCGTGGATCCACTCAGCCGGACCGAACAACATCGCCGACGAGCACACGCCGCCACCGTCCGTGCCGCGTCCGGTCGGAGAGACCAGGACCATTCGGCTGGTCATCTGCACGCCCGAGGGCGTGCCCCTGGCCGGTGTCTCGGCGGCGGCCACGACGATCGACGGCGTGATGACCAAAGCGACTCCCGTCGGCCCCGACGGCGTGCACTACGTCGCCGGCGTGGGTGCCAAGACGACGATCGAGCTGCATCACTCGGCATACGGTACGACCATCTCCGAGCTGACCCTGCCCGACGCTCGTGTGGTGGGGCTCGAGATCCTCATGGGGGCTCCCATCGCCCAAGCTCGCGTTCTCTACGAGAACGGCGTCATGGGCCTCCTGTCGGCGGTCGCCCCGGAGGGCGGCATCGCGGGTGGGAGCAACTGCTGCGAGCCCCACGGCGGGCTCGGCTGCGATGACCCCGACTGCGAGGCCCTCGTGTGCGCGATCGACCCGTTCTGCTGCGACACGGCGTGGGACGGCATCTGCGCCGGGGAGGCCGCCGATCTCTGCGGCGACCTGTGCGGGGGCGGCGGCGGCGGCGGGTGCACACTTGACTGTCCGGGCGGCGCCCTGGAAGAGGGCGAGGCATGCGGCAGCGACACCAACGGCGGCTGCAACTCGACGCCTCCGGTCTACACGGCGGCGGCCTGCGGCGACACCTTCTGCGGCAACGCGTGGGCCTCGGCCGGGATGCGGGACACCGACTGGTATCTCGTGGACCTGCCCGACCCCGACGGCAACGGCACCCAGGAGCTGCGTGGCACGCTGACGTCGCAGTTCGACGGAATCTGCTTCATCGTCGACGGCATCGCGTCGTGCGCGCCGGTCGTGGTCGGTGAGGCGGGGACCTCGAACGACTGCGTCGCGATGACGGACGCGGTGGCCTGCCTGCCGGCTCCGGGGACCTACGTGGTCTTCGTGGCCACGGCGGACTTCGACGGGACACCGTGTGACAGCGGGGACAACGACTACGTGCTCGAGATCAGCTGCGCCGACTGCGACGCGGGCGGCGGCCCGTGTGACGGCGCGGATGGCGACTGCTGTATGGACAACGGCACACCCGGCTGCAACGATGCGGACTGCTGCAACCTCGTGTGCGGCGTCGACCCGTTCTGCTGCGACGTGGCCTGGGACGGCATCTGCGCCGACGAGGCCGCCGATCTCTGCGGCGACCTCTGCGACGGCGCCGGACCGTGCCCTGGCGAAGGCGACTGCTGCACGCCCGGCGGCAACGGCACCCCCGGCTGCGACGATGCCGACTGCTGCAACCTCGTGTGCGGCGTC
>JBFGEG010000019.1:0-44766 GCA_041580235.1 Phycisphaerales bacterium | reverse complement strand
CGGCTGCGGCACGGGTCTCGCGGGCCGCGTCTTTGCCGGGCAGGGCGCCGCCGTCGTCGGCGTGGAGCCCAACCCCGACATGATCGAGCAGGCCCGGGCCGCCGCCGCGGCGGCCGGCGCGGACATCGAATACCGCCCCGGAACCGGCGAGGAGACGGGGCTCGCCGGCGGCTCGATCGACCTCGTCGTCTGCGCCCAGTCCTTCCAGTGGTTCGACGCGGAACGGGCCCTGCGGGAGTTCCACCGGATCCTCCGCCCCGGCGGCCGCCTGGCCCTGATTTGGAACGACAAGTCCGACACCGACGAGTTCAGCGTGAGCTTCTCGCGGATCCTCAAGCAGGCACAAGCCGAGGCGAAGCGCGCCGGGCAGTGGCACCCGCGCAACCGATCGCGGGACCCGGGCGTGTCCGGCCACTTCGAGGACGTCCGGGTGCAGCGCTTCCCGAACCCCCAGCCGATGGACCTCGACGGCGTGCTGGGACGGGCCCGCAGCGCGTCGTTCTTCCCGAAGACCGGCAGCCTGCGCGAGACGCTGGAGCGACAGCTTTGCGCGCTGTTTGCTCAGCACGAGCACGACGGGATCGTCACGCTTCAGCACGACGCGGAGCTCACCCTGGCCAACAGGAGCGCGTAAGTGCGGCGACGGGCTCGATCCATGCTCCTCCTCGCCGCCGCCTGTGTGTGTTTCAGCCACGCGGGAGCGGAGCCCGGAGAGTGTCTCGTGCGTTTCGAACTGTCGTTTCCCGCGCAGGCCGGCCGGACGTCACTGGACGGCCGGATGCTCCTCATGATCTCCACCAGCGACGACGAGGAGCCGCGCTTTCAGATCAACGACGGTCCCGACACCCAGCTGGTCTTCGGCATCGATGTCGAGGATCTCCGTCCCGGCGAGCCGGCGGTGTTCGACGCCGCCGTGTTCGGCTACCCGCTGGCGAGCCTCTCGGAGATTCCGCCCGGGAACTACTGGGTGCAGGGGCTGCTGCACCGGTATGAGACGTTTCACCGGGCGGACGGCCACACCGTCAAGCTGCCCATGGATCGGGGGGAGGGCCAGCACTGGAACAAGGCTCCCGGCAACCTCTACAGCACACCGCGAAGGATCACCATCGATCCGTCACGTGATACGCCGATCGCCGTCACGCTCGATCAGGAGATCCCCCCCATCGAGCCGCCCGCGGACACGACCTACATCAAGCACGTCAGGATCGAGAGCAGGCTGCTCAGCGAGTTCTGGGGACGCCCCATGCACCTGGGCGCCTGCGTGCTTCTGCCCCACGGCTTCGATGAGCATCCCGAGGCCCGCTACCCGCTCATCGTCAACCACGGTCACTTTCCGCACACGTTCGGCGGGTTTCGCGAGGAGCCGCCGGACCCGGACCTGGAGCCGGACTTCAGCGAGCGGTTCCAGGTCGAGGGGTACAACCGCATCCAGCAGGAGCACGCCCACCAGCTCTACAAGGACTGGATCTCACCGGACTTCCCCCGGATGGTCATCATCGAGGTCCAGCACGCCAATCCGTTCTATGACGACTCGTATGCCGTCAACTCGGCGAACGTGGGACCGTACGGCGATGCGATCATGCACGAGCTCATCCCGTACGTCGAGAAGCGGTTCCGCTGCATCGGCGAGGGCTGGGCGCGGTTCACCTACGGCGGCTCCACCGGCGGCTGGGAAGCGCTCGCCGTGCAGGTCATGTACCCCGACGACTTCAACGGCTGCTTCGCCGCGTGCCCCGACCCGATCGACTTCCGGGCCTACACCGTGGTGAACATCTACGAGGACGACAACGCCTATTACAGCGGCGGTCGTTGGAAACGCACGCCGCGCCCCGGCAAGCGGGACGGCCAGGGTCTCGTGACGGCCACCCTGGAGCAGATCAACCACCGAGAGCTCGTCCTGGGCACCCACTCCCGATCAGGCGACCAGTGGGACATCTGGGAGGCGGTGTACAGCCCGGTGGGCGCCGACGGCTACCCGAAGCGCCTCTGGGACAAGATGACCGGACGCATCGATCGGTCCGTGACCGAATACTGGCGCGACAACTACGACCTGCGTCACATCATGCAGCGCGACTGGGCGTTCCTGGGCCCCAAGCTCGTGGGCAAGATCCACATCTACTGCGGCACGATGGACAACTACTACCTCAACAACGCCGTCGTCCTCACGGAGCAGTTTCTCGAGAGCACGACCAATCCTTACTATGGGGGCGTCGTCGACTACGGCCACGGCGCCGAGCACTGCTGGAACGGCGACCACGAGCGCCCCAATGCCATCTCCCGGCTGCGCTACCACCAGATGTACGTCGACAGGATCCTGGAGCGGATGGCGACCACGGCGCCGCCCGGCGCCGACCTGACGAGCTGGCGGTACTGAACGGTCAGATCGTGTCGAAGGCGCTCGCTTTGAGGTGCTCCGACCCGCAGTAGATGCACTTGATATGGCGGCTGGACATCGGCCGGTCGCACCGGCCGCACCGCGTGACCTGGCGGGTGATCTTGCCGTCCACGACGCTGTCCATCAGGTCGATCTCCTTGACGCGGGCGAGCAGGTCCTCCTCCGTGAGCGTCGTCTCCGACTGGAGCAGCGACCACATGGCCATGCAGATCAGCGCGAGTCGTTCGAGGCGGTCCTCCAGGGTCGGCGAGTACTCCGTGGCGTCGCGAGTGCGGTCGGCCGCCGCGCCGGCGGGCTGGTAATCGCCCACGGTCGAGAGATGCCAGAGCGGATCGGGCCACGGACCCTGTCGAGGGAAGTCATCGCTCATCGTACGGTTTCGCGATCGGCCTCCGGATGCCGGGGACAGCGGGTCAGTATACTTCAGGCACCATGGCAAAGACCAAACTCATCGCCGCCCTGGCCCTCGCCGTTCTGGGCATCATCATCGTGATTCAGAACACGGAATCCGTCGAGACCAGGCTCCTGTTTGCGACGGTGACCATGCCCCGCGCGGTGCTGCTGTTCATCGCCACGGCGGTGGGTTTCGCGCTGGGCGTGCTCGCGTCGCTGATCGTCTGGGGCAAGCAGAAGCCGGCGGACAAGTAAGAGCCACCCGCCGGACTCGAACCGGCGACCTGAGCTTTACGAAAGCTCCGCTCTACCAACTGAGCTAGGGTGGCGAATCGGCCATTACGATAGCAGCCGGCGTGGTGTTTGCCACCCGGACCCGGGGTGTTCCAGGAGGACGGTTCATGCACGAGGAGCACGAGGCACAGCCGTGGGATGAGCTCGAGCAGCTCGCCAGGGAGGGTGACGCCGGGCAGGTGGGCGAGTACGTCGACGAGCTGTCGCCCCCTGACGCCGCGCGGACCCTCGCCCGGATGCCCGACGAAGAGCAGACCAGGGTGCTCACGACGCTGTCGCCGGAGGACGCGGCCGATCTCATCGAGGAAATTCCCGAGGCCCAGGCCGTTGATCTGATCGAGCACCTTCCGGCCGCCGACGCCGCGGTGATCGTCGCGGAGATGGACAGCGACGAGCAGGCTGATCTGCTCGGCGCCCTGTCCGCCGAGGACGCCGAAGCCGTGCTCTCGGAGATGGAGCCGGAGGAAGCGGCTGACGTCAGGCGGCTTGCCAGCTACCCGCCGGAGGTTGCCGGCGGGCTGATGATCACCGAGTACCTGTCCTGCCACGAGGGGGCGACCGTACGGGAGGTGATCGACGACCTGCACGCGAGAGCCGAGGAGTACGCGGGCTACGACGTGCAGTACGCCTATGTCGTCGCGGAGACCGGGGCGCTGACGGGCGTCCTGCCGTTACGAAACCTCCTGCTTGCCCCGCCGTCACGATCGCTGTCGGCGATCATGATCCATGATCCGATCAGCGTCCGTGACGACGATGATCTGGAGTCGCTGGACAGCTTCTTCAAGAGCCATGCGTTCCTGGGCGCTCCCGTCGTCGATTCCGACGGCATGCTGGTCGGCGTGGTCCGCCGCGTCGACGTTGAGAGCGCGATCGCCGATCGCGCGGGCACCGACTTCCTCAAGGCTCAGGGCATCGTCGGCGGCGAGGAGCTGCGCACGATGCGTCTCGCTCGACGATCGTCACGCCGGCTGTCCTGGTTGAGCATCAACATCCTGCTCAACGTGGTCGCCGCGAGCGTCATCGCGATGTACCAGGACACCCTGTCCGCGGTGATCGCGCTGGCGGTCTTCCTGCCCATCATTTCGGACATGAGCGGCTGCTCCGGCAACCAGGCTTCGGCCGTCAGCATGCGTGAGCTGTCCCTGGGTCTGGTGCGACCACAGGACCTGCTCTATGTCTGGCTCAAGGAGCTCAGCGTCGGGCTGATCAACGGCTGCGTGCTCGGGCTGATCCTCGGCGCCGTCGCCTGGCTGTGGAAGGGCAACGCCTATCTCGGACTCGTCGCCGGCGGGGCGCTCGCCGTCAACACCATGGTGGCGGTCTCCATCGGCGGGCTGGTGCCGCTGGTGCTGCGGCGTCTCGGGTTCGACCCCGCGCTCGCCTCCGGTCCCGTGCTGACGACCGTCACCGACCTGTGCGGCTTCTTTTTCGTGCTCAGCTTCGCCACGATGCTGCTGCCGAAGCTCGTGATCTGACGGCGGGCCGGGCGGAGCCGCGGACCGCTAGTCGGACTTTGAACGGTGCCCCTCGTGGGGAGACGGCTCCAGCGTGAGACTCGTTGCGAGATCATCACGCACCCGTCGATCCGCACTCCGCTTCGGCCCGCGTGACAGGCGGCGGCGGATGCCGGCCAGGCTGCGACCGGGCAGGGCCAGGTGGCAGATGGGCTCACCCGGCTGCACGGCGGGGTGGGTCGTCATCCCCAGCACGATACCGTCGACGGGCGTGATCACGATCGATCGCGCGACGCCGAAGATGCTCTCATTGGTGGCAATGGGCTGGCCCGCGTCGATGAGATCGCCGGGAGCGACGTGGAACCGCAGCAGCCCGGCGAGACTGGCCCGCACCCAGTGGGTCCGTCGGACCTTGGTCTGATAGGCGGGCTGCTGCAGGTCGCCTTCCATCATGCCCAGGTGAACGAGCACGTTGCGGATCCCTCGAACGCCGATCTCGACGACGCCCGGCTCCACCTTTCCGATCTCGCCCGCTTCCAGCACGATCGTCGGGCACCCCGCCTCGCAGGCGGCCCGTCGGAAGGACCCCTCGGGCCCCTTGCCGTCGATGAGCAGCTCGCAACCGAAGGCCTCGGCGATCACCCGCACTTCGGGGCGGCGCAGGTCAGCCCTGACGTTTGGGAAGTTGGTGCGTCGTGACGCCGCCGAGTGAAGGTCGATCCCGTAGTCGCAGTTGGCGACGATCTCGCGCATGATCAGGCTGGCGAAGCGGCTGGTCAGGCTCCCCTCCTGCGAACCGGGGAAAAAACGATTGAGGTCGCGGCGATCCGACATGTACCGGGTGTGGTTCTCGACACCGAAGATGTTGAGCACGGGCACGCAGACCAGCGCGCCGGCCGTCAGATGCAACGGCTGACCGTACAGGAGCTGGCGTATGATCCCGATGCCGTTGACCTCGTCGCCGTGAATGGCGGCCGTCACGAAGACGACCGGACCCGAACGACGGGCCCGCGTCACCTGCACGGGAAGGACGATCTTTGTCCCGGTGAACGTCTCGCTGACCTCGACTCGGACGTCGTGGGTCTCGCCGGCCTTGATCCGCTGCTCACCGATGATGAGTGACTTACGCTTGGTCATGTTGACGGAACCAGGCCGTTCATGACGACCGTTTCGAGGACTTCCGCTGTCGACGCTGTGGCGTGGCCGGGAGAAGCGTGCGCAACGCGATCATCTTGCCGTAGCACAGCAGCACGTCACCGGCATGGATCGTCTGGGTTCCGGCGGGATTGGGGAAGACGGCGCCGCTTCGGTTGATGCTGAGGACCAGGATGTCCTTCTCACGCAGCCGCGCGTCGGCGATCGTCTTGTCGGCAAGCTCCGAATTCTTGTCGATCGGGAGCTCCGCCAGACTGTAGCCCGCGCTGAGCGAGAGTCGCTGGCGGACGTCCACCTCCGGAAACTGCACCTGATGATCCAGATGGTCGATGATCGCCCCCGCGACGTCGGCGCCCGTCGCGGTCTCGATGCCCTCCAGCCCCGGCGAGGAATTGACCTCCATGACCTGGGGTCCGCTGGCGGCCTCGAGCATGTCGACACCGGCAACCTGAAGCCCCATGAACTGCGCGGCACGCACCGCCGTTCGCTCGTACGCTTCGTCAAGCTCCACCTTCTTGGCCGAACCGCCCCGGTGGATGTTGCTGCGGAACTCCTGCCCGACGGCGACGCGACGCATCGCCGCCACCACCCGCCCGCCCACGACAAACGCTCGAATATCCTTGCCTTTGCTCTCGGCCACGAATTTCTGGACGAGCACGTTCTGCTTCGCGCCGTGAAGCGTCTCGATGATCGCCTCGGCGATCTTGATCGACTCGGCGAGGATGACACCCACCCCCTGCGTGCCCTCCAGCAGCTTGATGATGACCGGGGCTCCGCCCACTCGCTCGATCGCGGGCAGAATGTCATCCCGATGACGAACAAACGCGGTCGTCGGCAGCCCGATGTCGCGTCGGCTCAGCATCTGCAGCGAGCGCAGCTTGTCACGGGAGACGGCGATGGCCAGGGATGAGTTGAGCGGGAAGATGCCAAGCTGCTCGAACTGACGGACCACCGCGCAGCCGAAGAAGGTGATCGAGGCCCCGATTCGTGGAATCACCGCGTCGAGATGCGGCACGGGTCGATTGCGGTAGAACAGGTCCGGCTCTTCCTGGTCGACGTGGATCGAGAACTTCAGGGTGTTCATCAGGGACACCCGGTGGTTGCGGGCCAGGGCCGCCTCCCGAAGCCGACGCGTGGTGTAGTTGCTGGGCTCTCGGGTGAGGATGCCGATCTTCATGCGTGGCTCATTTCGTTGATGTTGGGCGGCGACGGGGTCGAAGGCCGAACAGGTAGCGGTGACTCGCGTCGACGAGAAACTCCGGCTCCAGCGCCTTGCGACCGAGCAGCATGCGGCACAGCATGTACTTGCGTGACATGAGACTCAGCTCGATCGGCTTCTCGATGGTGCCCAGCCGCATCAGCGTAGACACGATCAGACGGTCGTGGGTGGCACCGAAGCTCGACTTGACGCGTGTCCGCCTGACCACCGGCGCCTCCACCCGGATCGGCTCACCCCCGCCCTGACGATCCACCCGGATCGCGAACCGCACCCGGTCCCCCGGCAGTTCCTCGATCTGGGTCACATCGATCACGCTGGTTCGAGCTCCCGTGTCGATCTTGGCCATGATGTGCGACACGCCCCATTCCGGAAGCCCGACGTATTCGCGCCACCCGATCACCGTCCGCCCGTTCGTGGTGCCGATGCCATGCTTCATGTCTGGAACCGGGGGCAATGATATCGCGGGCGGATCACTCCTACCGGCCCGCCGTGACGCGACGAGCCGGGCAACCATCGGGGCGATTTCCCTATAGCGGTGGCACCGGCGGGTAAGCGATCCTTTGAGTAGAGCCACCCCGGTCCAAGGAGCGTGCCGCCGTGAGACCCGCCATCAGGCCTGCCCGGCCCCGCCGGCCGCCGCGCCGAGAGCGACGGTCCTCACCCGTCGACGCGATCGAGTCGCTCATCGGCCACACGCCGCTCCTGGAGATCCGTTACCGGTTCGACGGCCGGCCCCGGCGTCTGTACGCCAAGTACGAGCTGGAGAACATGACCGGCAGCGTCAAGGACCGCATGGCCGCGCACATCCTCCGCAGCGCCTACGACGTCGGCGCCCTGCACCGGGACTCGGTCATCGTCGAGGCGTCCAGCGGCAACACCGGCATCTCCTTCGCGGCGGTGGGACGGGCCTTGGGGCACCGGGTGCGCATCTACATGCCGGACTGGATGAGCCGGGAGCGGGTGCAGCTCATCCGCAACTTCAGGGCCGAGGTGGTGCCGGTCACCAGGGAGCAGGGCGGGTTCGTCGGGGCCGTCCGGATGGCCGAGGCCTTCAGCCGCGAGCACGACAACGTCTTTCTGCCCCGCCAGTTCGAGAACCCGGTCAACGTCGAGGCCCACGAGATCACGACCGGCCCCGAGATCGAGGCCCAGCTCAGCGTCTTCGGACGCCGGGCGGACGCGTTCGTGGCCGGCGTCGGAACCGGCGGAACGGTCATGGGCGTCGGCCGCTACCTGCGCCGCCGCGGCCGGTCCGTTCGCGTGCACCCGCTGGAGCCTGCGAACTCGCCGACCCTCCGCACGGGCCACCAGGTCGGTCACCACCGCATCCAGGGCATCTCCGACGAGTTCGTTCCGGCCATCCTCAACTTCGCCGAGCTCGATCACGTCGTTGACGCCTGGGACGGCGATGCCATTCTCATGGCGCAGATGCTGTGCCGGACGCTGGGGCTGGGGGTGGGCATCTCCTCCGGGGCCAATGTTCTGGGCGCGGTCCAGCTGGCCGAGCAGCTCGGCCCCGACGCGACCGTGGTGACGGTCTTTCCCGATTCCAACAAGAAGTACCTCTCGACCGACCTCTGCCACGATGAGCCGGTGCGTCGTCGCTACCTCACGCCGCGGGTGGAGCTGGAGCGGTTCATCGCCGTCCGATGAGCCGTGATCACGACCACGCAAGGTCGATCGGTCGGCCGTTGGCGTCAAAGGCCTCGATTGCGACGGCGGCGGCGGGGCTGGCGGCGAGCTGGGGCCGCAGCATGATCCAGAACGCCGTGTCGCGCGGCTCGGCGTCGCGTGTCATGACGCACCGCGGGACCGTCACCTGGTGGTGATAGCCGAGCTTGGCAGGGATGGCGGCGCTGGCGACGTTGGCCGGGTCGCAGTGGATCTCCAGACGGCCGAGCCCGGCCACCTGGAAGCCCACACGCGTCACGGCCGCCGCCGCCTCCGAGGCCAGCCCCCGCCTCGTGTGGTCAACGTGCACCCAGTAACCGATCTCACCCGCCCCCGCCCCGACACGCCGGTGCAGGCCGATCCCGCCCAGGACGTCGCCCCGGTCGGGTTCGAAGATGCCGTAGATGCAGTCGTGGCCCCGTGCGAAGCGGAGCTGGAAGTCCGCCAGGCGGTTCGCCTTGGCCTCGACCGACTCCGGCTCGTCGCGGGCCCAGGGCATCCACGCCCGCAGGTGCTCCAGGCTCGCCTCGATGGCGGCGAGCAGCGCCGGCGCATCGGACCGGGACCAGCTGCGCAGCAGCAGACGCGGGGTGCGGACACGCCACGCAATGGGCCTTGGGGCCATGCCGGTCGTCAGGGAATCAGCTCGATCGCCCCGCCCGCAGGCAGGTCCAGCGCGCCGTGGACCCTCGCCGCCGCCTCGGCCGTGTCGCCGGCGGAGTTGACGATCAGGTCGAGCAGACCGTCGATGTGGCGAGACTCGCTGCGATCGCCGTAACGCTTGACCGATTCGGCCACCTGGTTCAGCAGATCGATCTGCTCGTCCCCGTCGGCGGTCAGTGCCGCGTCGAACAGCGTGCTCTGGGCCCGCGTGCTGTCGATGAGGGCCAGGATCTCCGCGACCATGAGACGAAGTGCCCCCTCCCGTGTCTCCAGGGCACCGATCAGTGAGGACTCGGCATCGGCAATGGCGTACGCGGTGTTCCGGGAGATCGCGATGTCGCGGAGGGTCACGATCGCGTCGATGGCGTAGCCTTCCGCCTCGGCCTCGGTGATGCGGCCGCCGGCGGCCCGCAGCATGACCTCGTCCACCGACTCGTTGAACTCGCTCTCCGAGACCCTCGACCGGGAGATCTTGACCCTGATGTCGTCGCGGAAGGCCCGCTTGAGATCGGGCATGTCCACCGCGGATGCCACGATGAGCACCGGCGTGGCCGCCGTCTTGGGAAAGACGTGCACGTCGCCCACGGTCTCGATGACGTCCTCGACATCCTGCGCCCGCACCACGATGAGGTCCGCGCCGACGGCGGCCCCGATCTCATCCCTGACGGACTGGAAGGTGGGCCCGGCGGCGATCACGGTGAAGCCCAGGTCCTCGAGACGCGTGGCGTCGATGCGGCGATCCTCGTCACTCCTGGCGACCACGACGGCGAAGCTCTCCCCGCGTGTGCGGACGGCCGAGGCGAGCAGCGGCACCACCGTCACGTCCCCGGAGAAGCGCTGCCCGGGCAGGGCCCGACCGAGGGTCAGGGCCGCCTCGTACTGCACACGCCGATCGGGATACTGCAGGGCTTCCAGCAGCGGCTGGGTGCCCCCCGTCGGGGCGAAGAGGTTCGCGCCGCCCGTCGTCTGGGCGAGGGCCGCGATCGCGTCGCGCACCAGCGGCGTGTCCAGTCGATCGATGCCCATTCCCAGGACCTCCAGGCACACCTGCGTGCCAAAGACGGTCGCATAGAACGCGGGGCTGTAGCGGTTTTCGCCATAGATGGGGTCGTCGGCGCCGGGAGGCAGCTCGTTCTCGCGTTTCAGGTTCGCGGCCACGAACAGGCTCAGAGCCCGAGTGTTTCCGGGATCGATCTGCAACGCCATGCTCGCCGCGCTCATCGCCATCACCTCGAAGAAGACCTCGGTGGGGACGGCGATGGCTTCGAGTCCGAACTGCGGATCGTACGACCACACGTTGTTCGTCAGCTCGAACGGGTAGGCGATCAGAGACTCCGCCTCGTTGAAGTACTGCTGGCCGAGCCGGTAGTAAAGGATCGACAGATCACCCTCGACGCCGCCCACGTCGCGAAAGGCACGCAGGGCCGCGTCGCGGGTGGCGGCGGAGGCGCTGCCGCTCACGGCGACCTCCATCAGGAACGGCGCCGCCTGCGGCAGCTGGATATCGGAGAGGATCCGGCACACGGTCCGCTGGTTACGGTCGTCGAGCTGGCTCACGGCCGTGCACAGCGGAATCACCGCTTCGCGGCCGATCTCGACAAGCATCTTTTCGCACGCCGCCTTGAGACGTTCGTCATTGCTCTCGGTGATCACGCGAAGCAGACGCGGCGCCGCGTACTCGCCCGCGGCGACCAGCATCTGGCGGCCGTAGAGACGCTGCCGCTGGGTTCCGGTCAGCATCGAGATGGCGCGGTCGATCCGCTCCGGGTCGCGGGCCAGGTCGAGGCGGCCCTCGGTGGCCCGCCGCTCCAGCTCGGCCGCGATCGCCTCCAGGTCGGCCACGCGCTGAGCCTTGCCGATGGCGGTCTCGAACCGCTCATTGAGCGTGCGGTCCTCGTCGAGAACGTCGGCGAGCTCCGCGTCGGTCACGCCCGACTGCAGCAGTCTCTGGGCATAGGCGGCGGCGAGGTCCGGCTTGGCGATCAGCGTGTAGTGGATGAACTCCTCGAGCAGCTGTGCGGTGTCGTCCTGCTGCCCGCAGACGGGCGCGGCAATCAACAGGCCGGCGACAACGGCCAGCACGTGGCGGTGACCCGCAGAACTCCTCATGGAAACCACTCCTGGTTTGAAAACGGCCCGCGCCGAGGCGACTCACGCGCTTCGGGCCGGAGGCAACCCTTGAACCTAGCCAGGCCCCCCGACAGTGTCAACGAAACATCTACGCAGTTGCCCGTTCGGCGGTTCCTGGGTACCTTCTCGGACGTCTGTGGCGTCCAGTGGGCCGCGGGGCCTGAGAGGACTTCACAAGGGAAGGCGGTGAGAAACCGCCGCGGACGCGCCGCCGTGACGGGTGGCTGACCCCGGTCAGCGGCCCGCCTCCACAAAGCCACTGTCGGGCCCGCAACGGGAATCGACGGGAAGGCGGAGGCGGGCGACCCGAAGCCGGAAGACCTGCCGCAGACGACACGCGTTGCCCTCGCGAGAGCTTCGTGCTCATGGGGCCGTACGCTGCGATCGGAACGCATACCGGAGCTTTCACCATGCGTGGCCTTACCCTTCCTGTCATCCTGGCCCTGCTTGCCCGTCTTGCCGCGGCCGGCGACGACCCCCACGCCGACCAGTGGCTCGCCTACGACCCGGGGTCCAATCCGGCGCCGGGCTACACCGACCCCGGCGTCGCGGTCGGCTCGCCCGAGCGTTTCACCGGCGAAGGGGTCTTTCCGGGGGTGGTCAGCGTGTTCAATCCACCCTTTGGGACCGATGAGATCGTCTCCATAGGCGGCGGCGGCCACCTCGTCGTCTCCTTCGACACGCCGGTCACCGACGATCCTCGCAACCCCTTCGGCATCGACCTGATCGTCTTCGGCAACGCGGGGTTCGTCGACGACAGCTTCCCCAACGGCACCGTCGGCGGGCTCTTCGGCGACGACGGCGGCGTCATCGAGGTGAGCCCCGACGGCAGCACCTGGTTCGTGATTGCCAACGTCGACGCCAACGGGCCCTTCCCTACGATCGGATGGCTCGACGCCGGCCCCTACGACTCGGAGCCCGGCACGAAGCCGGCCGACTTCACTCGGCCGGTCGATCCGAGCCTTCCGATCGTCGGTTTTCTGGGCCTGACCAATTCCGAGGTCGCCATGCTCTACGGCGGATCCGGCGGCGGCGCCGGCGTCGATATTGCCACGGTGGGTCTGTCGGCGATCTGCTGCGTCCGCATCGTCAACGCCGACACGCCGGAGACGCCCAACATCGAGATCGATGCCTTCGCCGACGTGGCGCCGGTTTCGAACCCGGCCGACATCGACGGCGACGGCGTGGTGGGCATCACCGACTTTCTCACCGTGCTGGGGAGCTGGGGACCGTGCCCGGACCCATGCCCGCCGTCGTGCGCCGCCGATATCGACGGCGACTGCACCGTGGGCATCACGGACTTTCTCATCGTGCTGGGGGCGTGGGGCACATGACGGCGCGGCGGGGCGGCTTCACCATCATCGAGCTCATCGTGGCGGTGGCCGTGGTGACGCTGCTGCTTGGCGTACTGGTTCCCGCCCTGCGGGGCATCAAGTCGGGCAGCCGCAGCGCCGCCTGCATCTCCAACCTGCGGCAGATGTCCGTGGCGGCGCAGGGCTATGCCCTGGAGCACTCCTTTTTCCCGCCGGCGATCCGGTACGAGAACGACGGGGCTGTCACGAACGTGTCGTGGGACTTCGTGACGACGTTTGACGGACGCCTGGTCTCGCCGGGCGCGCTGTGGTCGTTCACCGACGACCCCGGCGCGGTCCAGCAGTGCCCGAGCTACCACGGACCCACGAACTTCTCCGGCGACCCGCACACCGGCTACAACTACAACACGACCTTCGTCGGCGGCGAGGGCCCGTTCATGAGCTGGGGCTGGGAGAACTTCCGCCCCGGCGTGCGCTACAGCGCCTGCCGGCGGACAGCGCAGGTCGCCCTGTTCGGCGATGGCGGCATCTCGGCTGGCGTCGCCAACAAGTTCATGCGAGCGCCCTTGAACACCGTCGAGGGCAGCCTGCCCATCGTCTATGGCGGTGGCCAGGCGTTCCGGCACCAGCTCGCCACCCACGTCGCCTACCTGGACCTGCATGTCGCTGCCGCCCCCGGCCCGTTTTCGGGAACGCTCGCCACCGACTCGCTGCTGGCGCAGATGGACTATCCTCGCAACGGGTTTCTCTCAGATGACGACCGCTGCTATGACCCGCGTTGACCGGTGCGTGTGCTTCGACGTGAGCTTCAGGGAGCTCAAGGCGTACGTGGACGAGACGGGCTGCGACCGGGAGGGGCTGACCGCCCGGTTCGGCTGCGGGCGAGGCTGCGCCATGTGCGTTCCTTACATCGAGCGCATGCTGGAGACGGGCCGGACATCGTTCGACCTCATTGCCCCCACGCCGCCCACCGTCGGCGAAGAAGATGGTGACACACCGGCCTGACGGCCGAATGAATGGCAGTATCATGACCACCATGACCCGCCGAGAGGAGTTCTCCGTGCAGCTGGACGGCTCGCCCGTCCGGGGCCGGCTCGACCTGCCGCCGCCCGCCGAGGACAAGCGGCCCTTCGCGGTCGTGCTGCTCTGCCCGGGCCTGCCGAGCCTGCACGCCGAGAACAGCGAGCTGCACACCATGATCACCGACACGCTGCTGGACTCGGGCGTGGCGGTGGCCGCCCTGGGCGAGGGCTCCCCCGCTGCGCGTCTGGCCGTGGAGCGGGTGGACGACGTGGCCGCGATCTTTCACGGCCTGGCGTTGCGTGACGAGCTGGACCTCAACCGTCTCGGCGTGCTCGGCCATTCGCTGGGCGGCATCATCGCCGCCTGCCTCGCCAAGCGGACGGATCAGATCAACCGTCTGTGCCTGCTCGCGCCCTCAACCACCGGCGAGGTCGCGGCGCGGCTGGTTAACGGGTCACCCATGGAGCTGGCGGCGCGGATGGGCGGCGCCGAGGTTCCCGACGGCTTCTTCAACGGGATCGAGACGCTGTCCCCCGCCGAGGACATCGTCGCCTATGACCGCCCGACGCTCATTCTGCACGGCGCAGCCGACCGGATCGTCCCCCCGGAGGTGTCCGCGACCTATTCCGATGCGATCCAGGCCGCCGGCCACCACGTCGATCGCATCCTCGTGGCGCTGGGAGACCACTTCTTCACGAACCCGCTGGCGCGGGCCGCCTGCCTGGACCGGCTGACGCAGTTCTTCGTCGCGGCCGGCAACGGCAACGCCCCGCGATCATGACCGCGTTACCCGACTACGACGCCGCGCTGCATGAGGCGCTGGAGGGTATCGCGGCCATCACCGAATCGGAGACTGTCACGCTGGAGAAGGCCGCGGGGCGCGTGCTGCGGGAGCCCATCGTCGCCGACCGCGACCTGCCGCCCTTCGATCGGGCCCAGATGGACGGGTATGCCCTGCGTGGCGACGAGGTGGGCCGGGTCGAGGCGTTCCCGGTAGCGGCCGTCATCCCCGCCGGCCGGCCCGCCGACGTCGGCGTGCCACGCGGCCAGTGCGTCGCGATCGCCACGGGAGCGCCGCTGCCCGCGGACGTCGACACGGTCATCCCCCACGAGCAGAGCGACCGCGGCGACCCGGTGCGTTTCGCGATCGATTCCGTCACGGTCGGGCACGCCGTGCACCGCCGCGGCGCCGACGCCACCGCGGGTGTCACGCTCGTCGACACCGGCACCGAGCTGGCGGCGCCGCACCTGGGGATCGCCGCGTCGGTGGGACGAACCGAGCTCGTCATGGTCCGACGCCCGCGGGCGATGCTGCTGACCTCCGGCGACGAGGTCGTGGCCGTCGACAAGCCGGTCGAGCCTCACCAGATCAGGAACTCCAACCGGATCATGGTCGCCGAGCTGCTGCGGCGGGTCGGGGCAGACCCGATCGCCCACCGCCACGTCGCCGATGAGCTCGACGACACCGCCGACGCCGTGACGCAAGGCCTGGCGGCGTCGGACATCGTGGTCACCGTGGGCGGGATCAGCGCCGGCGAGCGTGATCACTTCCCGGACGCCTTCCACCGCAACGGCGTCACGGTCTCGCTTCGCGGCGCCGCCATCCAGCCCGGGCGGCCGATCCTGATCGGGACGGGACCGCAAGGTCAGGTGATCCTGGGTCTGCCCGGCAACCCCGTCTCCGCCCTGGCGTGCATGTGCCTGTTCGGCTGGCCGATCGTGCGGGCCCGGCTCGGGCTCGACCCGCGGCTGCCCTGGCGCACCGTCGAGCTGGCCGAGCCCGTCCGGACCAACCCCCGCCGCCGCGCGTTCCGCCCGGCCATCACCGACGGAGACCGGGTGACGGTCCCGCGCTGGGCGGGCTCGGGCGATCTCGCCCACACCGCGCCGACGGCGGGTCTCGTGGAGCTTCCCGTTCAGGAGCGTGACGTCGAGGCAGGCACCGCCCTGCGGTTCCTGGCCTGGCCGTGATGCGTTGCGTCGTGCTGCTGTTCGCGCAGCTCGCCGAGGCGGTCGGGACCGGACGTCTCGAGATCGAGCTCGGCGACGGCGCGACCGTCGCCGACGCCCTCGACGCACTGGCCGGCGATCACCCGGCCGTTGGCGAGATGCGGGAGACGCTCGCGGTGGCTCTGAACGAGCGCTACTGCCGCACGGACGCTCCGGTGCACGACGGCGATGTGCTGGCCCTCATTCCCCCCGTCTCCGGTGGATGACCCGAAGGCGAGCCGTGCTCGGCAACTGGGCCTAGCTCGATCCCGGCGACGTGTTGAGACGCACACGCGGGCAAGCCGCCCGTGGCGACCTAGAGACTCCAGTTGCCCAACAGGATCAGGAAGTCGGTGATACCCACCATGCAGTCGTCGTCGAGGTCGGCCGGGCACGACGGCGGGCAGGGCTCCGGGCACGGCCCCCAGTTGCCCAGCAGCGAAAGAAAGTCGTTGATCCCAACGATGCCGTCGCCGTCGATGTCGCCAATCAACGGAAGGTCGGCGCACTGCGGTGAGAGGGTGGCGATCCAGCCCTCGCTGTTGCCGTCGGGGTTGACGCCCGCCCCGGTGATGGTCAGGCCGTCGTCGGAGACGGCGCGGGCGTCGAGCAGCGTCCAGCCGCCGAGGTCGAGGCCGCAATCGTCGACGAGGACATCGGTGAGGTTGCGCATGCCGTGGGTGGTATCCCAGATGAACGGATCGGCGCCCGAGCCGCCCACCACGACCGAGCCGTCGGCGGACAGGTCTCGCCCGAAGCCGAACGACTGACCCGGCAGGTTGCCGAGACCGATCATCCCGCCCGACGCCGTCCACCGGAAGGGCTCCTGGCCGGCCGTGGTCGAGCCGTCGCCCACCACCACGGAGCCGTCGTCGGAGACCCCGGTCGCGATGCTCTGGAACTGACCCCCCGGCAGGTCGCCGAGCCCGACCATCATGCCTCCCGCGGCCGTCCAGCGAAAGGCCTCCCAGCCCAGCCCCGGACCCTGTGACGAGCTGAAGCCCACCACCACCGACCCGTCGGCGTTCACGTCGATGGCGCCGCTGTCGAAGTTGCCGCCCGGCAGGTCGCCGAGCCCGACCGGCATCAGTCCGGTCCAGCGGAACGCCTCCTGGCCGGAGTCCGACTGACCGTCGCCGACGATCACCGACCCGTCGGCGTTCGCGGCGAACGCGATGCTGTCGAAGACGCCGCCCTCGAGATCGCCAAGGCCGGACATGCCGCCGGAGGAGGTCCAGCGGAACGCTTGCGGCGTGCCTTTGGCGGAGCTGCTGTCGCCAACCACCACCCGCCCGTCCGACGATACGCCGCGCGCCACGCTGGCGAAGCCCGGTCCTCCCGGCAGAGTGCCCAGACCCACCATGCCGCCGTCGGAGGTCCAGACGAAGCCCTCCTGTCCGTTGCCGGAACTGCTCAGCCCGACCACCACCGATCCGTCACCGGAGATCGCGGCGGGAAGGCTGGCCACGCCGCCCCCCGGCAGATCCCCCAGCCCCTGAAAGGTCGCCGTGCCGCCGTGCAGCGATGCACCGCCCCCGAATGCAAGCACGACGATCACCCCCCAAATACCTCGCATCACCGCCTCCTTCGTTTCTCCCGAGAACATCACTCTTCAAATAGACCACATCACCGGCCCGAGGCAAACGTCAGTCGGCAAAACGCGGCACACCCGGCGCGTCCCGCAGCTCCTCGGCGGCCCGGCGGATGTCGGCCTCCCGGGCGACGAAGGCGTCGACGACGGACGGATCGAAGTGACTGCCCGACCCCTCCACGATGATCGACCGCGCCTTGTCGTGCGGCATGGCCTTCTTGTAGACGCGCTGCACCGTCAGGGCGTCGTAGACGTCGGCGACGGCCACGATCCGCGCCGCCAGGGCGATGTCGTCCCTGGCGAGGCCGAAGGGATAGCCGCTGCCGTCCCACTTCTCGTGGTGGGCGAGAGCGATCTCGGTTGCGGTCACGATGAACGTGTCCTCGGCCATGCGGCGTTTCAGGGCGAGCAGCGTGTCGCCGCCGATGGTCGGGTGCTTCTGGATCACGCGGCGCTCCTCGTCGGTGAGCCGGCCGGGCTTGCACAGGACATTGTCGGGGATGCCCACCTTGCCGATGTCGTGCAGGGCGGCGGTGAGCGTGACAGTCCGGATCCAGTCCTCGTCGATCGCCGGCCGGCTGCGGGCGAGCTCCCGAGCCAGGATCTCGACGTACCGGCAGATCCGCTCCAGGTGCTTGCCCGTATCGGTGTCGCGCGACTCGGCGAGCTTGGCCATGGCGAAGATCACCGCGTCGCGGCCGGCCGCCTTCGCCCGGCCGAGCTTCTCCACGTGCTCCCTGAGATCTTCGGTCATCGTGTTGAAGCTCTCGGCGAGCTCGCCGATCTCGTCCCGGCTCGAGATCCCCTCGACCCGTGCGTCCAGATCGCCGCCGGCGATCTGGAGCACCTTCGCCCGCAGCCTGGCGATCGGTCGCGTGATGCGACCCGACACGAACCAGATGCAGGCGATGATCAGACCCAGGGTCACGGCGAGAGCGACCGCGGCCCGGGTCATCCGCTCGGTGACCCCCGCCAGCGCCACGTCCTGCGGCACGAGCACCGCCAGCGCCCAGCTCGTCGACTCGATCGGGGCAAAGAAGACCCACTGGCGGCCCTCGTACTCTTCCCAGCCGTCGAGGACACCGACACCCGACTCACCGGAGACGATGCGGTGCGCCACCTCAGCCACATCCGGCCGGCTCAGCCGCTCGGCGGTCTCGAAGACGGTGCTGCTCATGATCCGCTCGGCGACGGGGCTGTAGACGTACTGGCCGCGCGCCGTCAGGATCACGAAGTCGAGCTCGTCGACGATGTTGCGGCCCACGCTCTCCTGGAGCGTCGGCAGCCGGATGTCGATGGTGGTGACGCCGCGGAAGCGCCCGTCGCGTGTGAAGGGCTCCGAGAAGGTCACCATGAGCACGTTGCCCGCGCCCTCGTCGAAGTACGGATCGGTCCACTGGCCCTTGCCCGTCGCCTTGGGAAGATGCCACCACTGCCATCGCTCGTCGCCGTAGAAGTCCAGGACGTCGCGGGTGATGTTGATGGACTGCAGCCCGTCGGGTCCGCGGAAGACGTAGGGGCAAAAGAGCGTGCCGGCGCTGCCGAACGTGCCGGGCTCGAAGGCCATGGCCGCCCCGTAGACGAGCGGGTTCTGCCTCGTGTTGGCCTCGAGCTGGGCGTAGACCTGCGGCTCGGTGAGACCGGGCGCGGTCTCGACGAACCGCGCGGTGGCGATCGCGATCGCCGCCGCCTCGCGGAACGCCCCGTCGAACCGGGCCGCGTCGTTGGCCGCGCGTCGGGTCATGTCGTCCACAACCTCGGCCTTGGACTCGGCCCGCAGATACACCATCGTCACGCCGAGCACGGCGACGTAGATCACGAGCGTCGGCAGCGCGATGGCGGCGATCATCTTGGCCCGAAGCGACCGCGTCATCGCCGGCCGAACTGCCTCTCGAGTTCCTCGATCGACAGCCGCAGGGTCGTCGGCCGCCCGTGGGGGCAACGGCTCGACCGCTCGACCGCCTCGCGCTGCCGGAGGAGCTCGGCGATCTCCCGCGGGCTGAGTCGATCGCCGGCCTTGACCGCCGCCTTGCACGCCATCATGTCGAGGGTCTCGTGCAGCGCGGCCTCCGGATCGGCGTTGACGCCCTCGCGTGTCGCCTTGTCCAGCAGCTCCCGGATGAAGTCCGGCGGCTCCACGCCACGCTCGAACAGGAACGAGCAGAAGGCGTGGACGGCGACCGCGGCCGGCCCTGCCGGCTCCGCCTCGATGCCGATGCGGCGCAGCAGCCCCCGCAGCTCGCCCAGCAGCTCAATCTGCGTCGGATCAACCTCGACCATGGCCGGCATGAGAAGCCTCTGTGACTCGAGATTGCCCTTGCCCACCGCCCGCATGAGCGTCTCGAACATGACCCGCTCGTGCAGCGCGTGCTGGTCGATGATGAGAAGGCCCTGCTCGTCGGAGGTGATCAGGTAGCTGGAGTGCACCTGCAGCACGTCGGTCACGGGACGGAACGTGGGCAGCACCTCGACGTCGGCCACGGTCGAATGCGTCGCCTCGGTCGCGAGCATCTCCGGTGCTTCGGACTGCAGCGCCTGTCTGACCTCGCTGTACACGAAACCTTTCTGCGCCGGGTCGAGCCGGCGGAAGTGCTCGACGAACGCGCTGGTCGCGACCCCGCGGGCGGACCCCGAGGCCAGGCCGCTGCTGAACGCGGGCTGCGGCCCCAAGTCCACGGCCGGCGTCAGGTCCGCGTCCCGCAGGCTCCGCCGGATCGCCGAGAGCACCGCCGTGTGGACGGTGGACGGGCTGCGGAAACGGACTTCGGCCTTGGTGGGGTGAACGTTGACGTCGACGTGGCCGGGATCGACCGTCAGGAAGAGCACGATCGTGGGGTGGCGGCTGGGATCCAGCAGCCCGCGGTACGCCTCCTTGACGGCGTGGCTGATCGCGCGGTCCGACACGGGCCGGCCGTTGAGAAAGACGTGCTGGTGCTGCGTGGTGCCGCGGGCGATCTCCGGGCGACCCGCCATCCCGCGGATGGCCACCCCGTGCTCGTCGAGCTCCAAGGGCAGCAGCTGCGGCTCCAGCTCGCCCCCAAGCACGTGCAGCATCCGCGCGTGCGGAGACTGCCCGGCGGGCAGATCGAGCACCGGGCGGTTCTTGACCGTCAGCTTCAGGCCGATTCGCGGGTGACCCAGGGCCAGGGCCTCGAGGGTCCGGGTGATCCGGCCCGTCTCCGTCGCCTCCGTGCGCAGGAACTTGCGCCGTGCCGGCGTGTTGAAGAACAGGTTGCGGACGGTCACCGTGGTGCCGGGTGGCCCGGAGTCCGGTCGCGGCTCGCGGCGGCGGTCGCCCTCGACCTCAATGCGGCCCGCCTCGTCGGCGCCGGCCGGCCGGGACACCAGCGTCAGCCGGCTCACGGAGGCGATCGACGCCAGGGCCTCGCCCCGGAAGCCCAGGGTCTCGATCGCGTTGAGATCGTCGGTTGTCTCGATCTTGCTCGTGGCGTGCGGCGCCACCGCGAGCTCAAGCTCGCCGAAGGGGATGCCGGCTCCGTTGTCGGTGACCCGGATGAGGTCGCGGCCGCCGTTGTCGATTGCCACCACGACGCGGGTGGCGGCGGCGTCGATCGCGTTCTCGACGAGCTCCTTGACGACGCTCGCCGGCCGCTCGACCACCTCGCCGGCGGCGATCTGGTTGACGACGAGCGGCGGCAGCCGGTGGATGGCCATGGAGGGATTGTAAGGACTCAGTCGCTCTGCCGAGAGGACTTCTTACCGAGCGTGATCGGCGCGCGACGTGCGCCCTCCCGCCACTTCATCGCGATCGGCATCGGTCGGCCGCGGCCGAAGGTGCGGGCCGTGATCTTGAGGACCGGCGCCGCCTGGTCGCGCTTGTACTGGGCGAGGTCCATCATGCGGGCGGTGTCGCGCACGAGGTCGGGATCGAGATCGGACTCCTCGATGATCTGCTGCGTGGAGAGCTCGCGCTCGATGTACCCCTCCACGATCAGATCGAGCACCTCGTAGGGCGGCAGCGTGTCCTGGTCGGTCTGGTTGGGTCGCAGCTCCGCCGACGGCGCCTTGGTCAGGCTGCGTTCGGGAATGGGCGGCCCGTCGAAGCCGCACTCGCGGGGGTGGGTGTTGATCCACTCGGCGAGGGCGTACACGCGGGTCTTGACGAGGTCGCCCAGCACCGACAGCGCCCCGGACATGTCGCCGTAGATCGTGGCGTAGCCCGTGGCCAGCTCCGACTTGTTGCTGGGCACGAGCACCAGCGAACCCGTGGCATTGGAGAAGGCCATGAGGAGAATGCCGCGGACCCGGGCCTGGATGTTCTCGTCCGTGACACCGCCCGCGCTGCCCAGCGCCGAGGCGAGGACGTCGTGCATGGCCTGGTGCAGCGGCTCGATGGGAACGGTCTCGCAGTCGGGCATCCCCAGGTTTGCGGCCAGCGCCACGGCGTCCTCCACCGAGCCCCGGGACGAATAGCGCGACGGCATCATGACGCCGTGCACGTTGTCTGGCCCCAGCGCCGCCGCCGCCAGGCAGGCGGTCAGGGCGGAGTCGATGCCGCCGGAGAGGCCGATCGACACCTTGGTGTGACCCGTCTTGTGGCAGTAGTCCCGGATGCCCAGGACGAGGGCGTGGAAGATCTCCGAGAGCGGATCCACCTCGATCCACGTGTCGGCGGGCAGCCCCGACGTGCCCGCACCGTCGGGCTCGGGCAGCTCCACCGTCTGCACCGCCTCGGTCCATCCCGGCAGCACGGCCAGGGGCAGACCGCCGCGGTCGATGGCCACCGAGCGGCCGTCGAAGATGAGGTCGTCGTTGGCCCCCACCGTGTGAACGGCGACGATGGGCAGGTGGTACCGCGTGGCGGCCGTGCGCAACTGCTGCACGTGCCGCTGCCACTTGCCCACGATGAAGGGGCTGGCGTTGAGCGCCACCAGGGCGTCACAGCCGAGACTGACCACCTCGCGGACCGGATCGCTGGCATACGACGTGTCGGCGGTGACGTCCTCGGCCCGCCACAGGTCCTCGCAGATGAGGAGCCCCAGGCGACGGCCGGCGACCTCGACCACGCACGGTGTGTCGCCCGCCTCGAAGTACCGGTCCTCGTCAAAGACGTCGTAGCCGGGCAGCAGACGCTTGTCGTAAACGCGGGTGACCATGCCCCCGGCGCAGATCGAGGCGCTGTTGTAGAACGGGCGGGACCCGCCGGGGCAGCGTCGGGGGTGGCCGATGATCACGACGAGGTCCCCGGTCTGGCGGGCCAGCTCCCCCACGGCCTGCTCGCACGCCTCGACGACCCCCTTGCGGAACAGCAGGTCGCGCGGCGGGTAGCCGATCAGCCCCATCTCGGCGCCGACGAGCACGTCCGCCCCGTCCCGGCGGGCCTGGTCCATGGCCTCCCGCAGCCGCCGCGCGTTGCCGGCGACGTCACCGACGGTCGGATTGAGCTGAGCCATCGCCAGACGCACGTGGCCCTATTGTAGCGGTCAGGGGTCAGGAGTTAGCGGCAGAGTTGCGCCGATGCGCAGCCCCCGGTTCCAGGGACGCCGGGTGAATCCCGAGCGACGCGAGGGCTCAATGGCCAGGCAGGATGCCTGGCCAATGACTCAGACCGTCCGCGGCATGGATGCCGCGGTTGGACCGGCAGGACACCGACGGCAGTATGAGTACGCTCCCGCCGCGCGGGTGCCGCTGGCAGCTTGCCTGCTGTGCGATCGTCAGGGACCCGCGCAGGAGCCGCAGGCAGGTCGTGAGTTCGAGCAATGATGTCACGCCGATCGCCAAGGGTGTGCGGCCGGGGGCTCGCTTCGCTCGACCCCGGGCACCCACCCGGTTCCAGGGACGCCGGGAAACAGGCTAGTACACGACCGCGTGCGCGCCTTCGATCGCCTCGATCACCTGGCGGACGCTGAAGGGCTTGCGGAGGGCGCCGTCGAACCCCTGGTGCCGAAGCTGCGCGACCTGACCGTCGGTGAGCTTGCTGCTCATGGCGATGATCTTGGTCACCTGCAGGTCATCGCTCTCACCCATGACGTCGGAGATGCCCTTACCGTCGCCGTCGGCGAGGTGGATGTCCAGCAGCATGACGTGCGGGCGGAACCGCTCGCACTCGATGCCCGCCGCGAACGCGTTGCGGGCCGTACGGACCTCGTAGTTGGTCTGCTCGCTCAGGATCTTGCGGAGCGTCTCGACGACCTCCTCCTCGTCGTCGACGATCAGGACCCGGGTGCTGCCCGACATCAGCCCGTCCATGGGGATGCCGTGACTCTTCATGAACTTGACGAGGCTGCTGACGGGGATCCTGCGATCCTTCGAGCCGGGGATGCGGTAGCCGCGGAGCTGGCCGGAGTCGAACCACTTGCTCACCGTGCGCGAGGCGACATTGCAGATCTTTGCGACTTCTCCGGTCGTCAGTACATCTTTCTCGAACGGGTTCATGCCGGACCTCGCCACTCGAGAAGCGTGCGGCCCGTGCAGCCGCCCGCTGACCCTCTGCCCCTCGATCGGTTGGATCACCGGGGGAGTTGACCTCCCCAACGGAAAACCGCCACCAACATGAAAGAGGACGAGGGGTTACGGCTCGGGCGCGTGTCCGCGAAAAAGCCCGGGTTCGCGTGCGAAGTCGCATGTTTTCGGATGGACGACTGCCGAATAACCCCGACGACGCGGCGCCGTAAACGCTGCCTTATCGGTCAATCGCGGCGCGGGCGTCGGCCAGCAGCGACTCGACCTGCTGGGACGTCGTGTCGAAGCTGCACATGAGCCGGTACATGTTCCAGGCCGGGTCACCGAAGCGGTAGTACGCGTGCCCGCGCTCGCGGAGAACGGCGTCGACGCCGGCGGACAACGTGACAAAGACGCCGTTCGCCTCGGCCGGGAACCGCAACTGATAGCCGAGCGTCTTCAGGCCCGACGCGAGCCGCGACGCCATGTCGTTGGCATGCCCCGCGTGGCGAAGCCACACGCCGTCGCGCAGCGTGGCGGCGAACGGGGCCGTCACGAACCGGTGCTTGCTCAGCAGGTGCCCGGTGCTCTTGCGATGGAAGGCGAACGAGGCGATCGCCTCCTCGTAGACCCGACCGTCCCCTTGCGGGAAGAAGATCACCGCCTCGCCGCAGGCCAGGCCGTTCTTGGTCCCGCCCAGGCTCAGGGCGTCCACGCCGGCGTCACCGGCCAGCGCGGCCGGATCACGACCCACCGCCGCCACCGCGTTGGCGAAGCGGGCCCCGTCCACGTGGACCCGGTAACCCGCGGCGTGGGCGGCCTCGCAGAGAGCCTTCACCTCGTCGGGGCGGTAAACGGTCCCGAACTCGGTGGGGTTGGAGATCGTCATCACCCCCGGCTGGGGCTGGTGGACGTCGCCCCGTCCCCGAACGCCGGCCCGCTCCAGATCGGCTGGCTCCAGCTTGCTCGCCTCGGTCCTGATCTGGACGGTGCGGCAGTGGGTGATCCGCTCCGGGGCCGTGGACTCGTCGTCGTTGTAATGACTGTGGACGTGGGTGATCACCTGCTCCCACGGCCGGGTCAGGGACGCCACGGCCAGTGTGTTGGCGGCCGTGCCCGTGGCCACGAACCAGGCCCGCGCCGTCTCGCCGAAGATCCGGCGCAGCTCGGCGAGGGCGGCCTCGGTGTAGGGGTCGTCCCCGTAGGCGGCAACATGACCGTCGCTGGCGTCGATGATGGCCTGCACCGCCTCCGGACACAGACCGGCGTTGTTGTCGCTTCGGAACCGGTACACGTTGGCCGCAGTGTAGCGAAGGTCTACCCTACAGCATGCTCAGTTCCGCTGTTGCGTGCTGAGCGTCGGCGAGACGTTGCGCGGAGGGTCAAGGAGGCGGATCGTCTCGATGCGTCGATGCAGCCCGACAGAGCCTCGCGCCGGTGCAGCCCGCTCACGACGCGACAGATGAACTGAGGATGCCCCAGACCATCGGGACCGCCATGATCGAGAAGCTGCACGCGAACGACGCCGTGATCGCCGTCGACCCCCAGATCGATTTCTGCCCCGGCGGTGCCCTGCCCGTGCCCGAAGGCGACGAGGTCATCCCCGTGCTCAACCTCTGGATCGACCGCGCCGGCGAGCTCGGCGCCACCGTCGTCATCTCGCGTGACTGGCACCCGCAGGACCACTGCAGCTTCGAGTCCCAGGGCGGAACCTGGCCGGTGCACTGCGTTCAGAACACCCGCGGTGCGGCATACCACCCGGAGCTGCACGTCCCCGCCGGTGCCATCCACGTGAGCAAGGCCGCCGACCCGGCCCGCGAGAGCTTGTCGGACTTCACCGGCTCGGGGCTCGGCGCGAGCCTCCGCCGCAAGGGGGTCAAGCGGATCTGGGTGGGCGGGCTCGCCCTGGACTACTGCGTCCGGGCCACGGTGCTCGAGGCTCTCGCCGAAGGGTTCGAGGTGCACCTGCTGCTTCCCGCCACGCGGGCGGTCAACGTCAACGCCGGCGACGGCGAGCAGGCGATCGAGGAGATGCGCGTGGCCGGGGCCGTCATCGAGGAGGACGCCTCGTGAGCCGGGCGGACCCCTGGGTCGATGACGCCCGCGCCGCCCTGCTGACCGATCTCTATCAGCTCACGATGCTCCAGGCGTACTTCGAGGAGGGGCTCGACGACGAGGCGGTCTTCGATCTGTTCGTCCGCCGGCTTCCGTCCGATCGCAACTATCTCGTCGCGTGCGGACTCGACGACGTGCTCCGGTACCTGGAGACGGTCCGGTTCTCCGGCGAGGCGATGGCCTACCTCGAGTCGCTGGGGAAGTTCTCACCGCGCTTTCTCGAACACCTCGCGACGTTCCGGTTCCGGGGCGACGTCTACGCGGTGCCGGAGGGCACGCCGGTCTTCGAACACGAGCCGATCATCGAGGTCGTGGCGCCGCTGGGCCAGGCGCAGCTCGTGGAGACCTTCGTGCTCAACCAGGTCAGCTTCCAGACGCTGATCGCGTCGAAGGCGGCCCGCGTGGTCACGGCGGCGGCGGGGCGTGACGTCGTGGAGTTCGGCCTTCGGCGTCTGCACGGGACCGACGCGGGTATGAAGACGGCCCGGGCGAGCTTCATCGCGGGGGTCGGCGCGACGTCCAACGTCCTGGCCGGCGCGGTCTACGGCATCCCCGTCGCCGGCACCATGGCCCACAGCTACGTCGAGGCCCACGACACCGAGCTCGATGCCTTCCGGGCGTTCGCCGCGGTCTATCCCGACTCGATACTTCTCGTCGACACCTACGACACGATCGAGGGCGTGCGCAACGTGATCCGCCTGGCCGGGGAGCTGGGCGGGGCGTTCAGGATCCACGCGGTGCGGCTCGATTCCGGCGACCTCGCCACGCTGGCCGTCGAGTCACGACGCCTGCTGGACGAGGCGGGACTCGACCAGGTCCAGATCTTCGCTTCCGGCAGCCTCGATGAGCACCGCGTGGCCGAGCTGGTGGCCGCCGGCGCCCCGATCACGGGCTTCGGTGTCGGCACCCGCATGGGCGTGTCGGCCGACCACCCCTACCTCGACACCGCCTACAAGCTCGTGGGCTACGCGGGGCGGCCGCGTATGAAGCTCTCGACCGACAAGTCCAATCTGCCTGGCCGCAAGCAGGTCTTCCGTACGGACGCCCGGGACGTCATCGGCCTGCACGACGAGCCCATCGACGGCCGGCCGCTTCTGGTCAAGGTCATGGCCGCCGGCACCCGCCTGCCGGCGGGCGAGCGCACGCTGGCCGAGATCAGCGCCCATCGGCAGCAGGACGTCGAGTCGCTACCGCCCCACCTCCGCGGACTCGAACCGGCCGACCCGCCCCAACGCGTCGATCTCAGCCCCGGCCTCGCCGCCGAGATCGAGCGTCTTCGCCACGATCTTCAGGACACCGTGCCGGGGCTCGTTTGAGGTACGCTTCGCGGGAACCCGAGCGGGGCACGGCACGCCATGGCGTACATCAGGACGATCTCCGAGAGTGAGGCGACCGGCGAGCTGGCCGGGCTGTACGAGCGGGCCGGCAACCCCGACGGCACGGTGGACAACGTGATGAAGGTCCACTCGCTCAACCCGGCGACGCTTCGCACGCACTTCGAGCTGTACCGGCAGGCGATGCACGAGCCGTCGCCCCTGTCGCGGGCCGAGCGCGAGATGGTGGCGGTGGTCGTCAGCCGGCTCAACGGCTGCCACTACTGCCTTCGTCACCACCACCAGGGACTCTCGCGGCTGCTGCCGGAGGTCCGACGGGCCACGGCCGATGCCCTGGCCGAGGGCAGGCCCGGCGATCTCATCGACCGGGAGAAGGCGATGGTCGGCTACGCAGCTCGGCTCACGACCGCCCCCCAGGAGATGACGGAGCAGGACGTCCAGTCCCTGCGCGAGGCCGGGCTCGACGACCGGGCGATCCTCGACCTGACGCAGTGCGTGAGCTACTTCTGCTACGTCAACCGGATCGTCACCGGACTGGGCGTCGAGTACGGCCGTGGCGAGGGCCCGGCGGGCCAGTGGCCGGCCTGACCGGCAACGGTGCCACGGGCGGCTTGCCCCGCCCGTGCGAAGCGCCGACGCGGTCAGGTGGTCACGAAGGTCCCGCCGCGCGGACGGCGTCGGTCATGTCGTACTTCGCGTCGTTGGCGCGGAACAGTCCCGCAAGCTCGGCGGCCTTCTTGTCGTAGGCGGCCCTGTCGCTCCACGTGTTTCGCGGGTGCAGCATGTCGCGGGGCACGCCGGGGACGTCCTGGGGCACCGCCAGGCCGAAGGCTGCGTCGGGCTCCAAGCGGGCGTTGGCCAGCTCACCGGAGAGAATCGCCGTCACGAACGCGCGGGTGTACTCCAGCGGGAAGCGGTGGCCGACGCCGTAGGGCCCGCCCGTCCAGCCTGTGTTGAGCAGCCACACGTCCGAGCCGTGCTCGTCGAGCCGCCGGGCCAGCCATTCGGCGTAGACCATCGGCGGCCGCGGCAGGAAGGGCCCGCCGAAGCAGGGGCTGAAGTTCGGCTGCGGCTCGGTCACGCCCGCCTCGGTGCCGGCGAGCTTGGAGGTGTAGCCGTTGATGAAGTAGTACATCGCCTGCTCGCGGCTGAGCCGGCTCACCGGGGGCAGAACGCCGAAGGCGTCGGCGGCCAGGAACACCACGTTCTTGGGGTGCTCGCCCACCGAGGGGATCTTCGCCCCCGGAATAAAGGACACGGGATAGGTCACCCGGGTGTTCTCGGTCTTGGCGTCGGAGTCGTAGTCCGGCTCGCGCGAGTCGCGGTCGAGCACCACGTTTTCGAGGACCGACCCGAAGCGGATGGCGTCCCAGATCTGCGGCTCGCCCTCCCGCGACAGCCGGATGCACTTGGCATAGCAGCCGCCCTCGATATTGAACACGCCCTTGTCCGACCACCCGTGCTCGTCGTCGCCGATGAGCGGCCGGTTCGGATCGGCCGAGAGCGTGGTCTTGCCCGTGCCGGAGAGACCGAAGAACAGCGCCACGTTGCTCGGGTCGTCGGCGGCAACATTGGCCGAGCAATGCATGGGAAAGACGTTGAGCTCGGGCAGATCGAAGTTCATCGCGAAGAAGATCGACTTCTTCATCTCGCCGGCGTACTCGCTGCCGAGGATGATGACCTTGCGCTGCGAGAGCGACTGGATGATCGCCACCGGCGAGTTGAGACCGTACTTCGACGGATCGCTGATGCGGCAATTGCACGCGTTGATCACGACCCAGTCCGGCTCGAATTGGCGCAGCGCCTCGGCCGGCGCATTGATGAACAGCGTCTTGGCGAAGAGGCAGTGCCACGCCTCCTCGGTGATCACTGAGACCTTGAGGCGGTAGTCGGGATCCGCCCCCGCGTAGCCGTCGAACCTGAACAGCTCTCTCTGGCTCGAAAGGTGCCTGATGGCGAGCTGCTCGAGCGCGGTGAAGACGTCCGGCGTGATCGGCTGGTTCACCTTGCCCCAGTCGATGGCTTCGTGGATGTCCGGCGTGTCCTCCAGGAACTTGTCCTTGGGGCTGCGGCCGGTCCGATCGCCCGTGTCGACGTTCAGGGCGCCGTTGACGGCGAGCGTTCCCTCGTCGCGGAGGATGGCCGTCTCAATCAACGACGGCGTCGAGAGGTTGCTGCGAATCGCGGCCGAGCCGAAGCTCAGGTCCGCGGCGGACGCGGTAGACATCTGTGAGCACATCGAGGTGACCGCCGGTCGGGGCTATAGGTCAATCGTCGAACCGGGGACCGCCGCTCCAACAGCGGCGTGTTTCCGCGTGGGCGAGCCGAACACTATACACGTGATACACGCGGCCCGAAGGGCACGGGTTCGCGAGGGGACCAAAAAAGGGCGACCGATGGGATTCGAACCCACGACCCCCTGGACCACAACCAGGTGCTCTAACCAGACTGAGCTACGGTCGCCATCCGCGGCCTGGTGCCGAAGGAGTATATCGCCGGGTGCTCATACCGCATCCAGCCACGCGTAGCCGCATTCGGGGCACGCGGGCCCCGGCGTGGGGCCCTTGGTCTGGCCGCAGCTGGCGCAGTGCGTGGTCCGGGCCAGGCGGCGGCGGCTGGCGGTGAGAGCGATGACGATGCCGGGACCGGTCAGCCACAGCAGGCCCACCGCGGAGAAGCACAGGGAGTAGAAGGTCCCCGTCGCGCAGTAGCAGTCGGTGCGGCGCCGGACCATGACGTCGATGGGCACGACCACCAGCAGCTCGACGACCGTCCCCCCGAACAGCAGGATGACCAGCCGACCCAGAACCGTGTCCGCCCACATTCGGCGGGAGAAGACCAGCAGCATCATGGCCCAGAACACCCAGCTCCCGGCGAGGGTGACCAGCAGCCCCGGTCCGGCCCAGATCTCGCTCATCATCTCGTCGTTTCCCCAGGGGTTGACGGCGAGGTCCCCGTTGAGCACCGCGGCCCCCAGCTCGACCAGGGCGAGGCCAAGCGAAACCGTCAGCGCCGCCGCCACGAGCCCGCCCATGACGAGGCTCACCGTAAGCGACCGGGCACGCGTGCCTTGGGGCGGCCGCAGCCGCACCAGGGGCATGATGAAGACGAACTGGCTGACCGCGATCACCGCACAGGCGGGAAGGGCCCACGCCCACCACTCGTCATCGGTCAGCATCTCCCCTGTCGCCTCGAGCCATCCCAGCGGCCCCTCGTCGCTCCACGGGGGCATGATCATGAACGCCACCAGGATGGAGCCGAACGGCACGAGCACCGCCGCGTAGGCGACGAGGCCCGCCAGCCACAGAAGCACTCGGCGTCGAGGAGGCATCCTGCTGGTACCATTCGGCATGCGGATCGCCGCCGTCCAGCTCGACATCGCCTGGGAGGACAAGACGGCGAACCACACCACGATAGAACGGATGCTCCGGGAGGCCCAGGTCGCCCCTGGCACGTACGTGGTGCTGCCGGAACTGTCCGATACCGGATTCAGCTTCAACGTGGACGCCATCGCCGACGGGCTGTCCGCGGCGTGGGCCGCGGACCTGGCCCGCCGGCTGGGCATCTGGCTTCAAGCGGGCTTCGCCGAGCACGGAAGCGGGGGCAAGGCAAGGAATTGCGCCGCGATCGTCACGCCCCGGGGCGAGATCACCGGGGTGTATAGAAAGGTCCACCCGTTCGGCTACAGCCGCGAGCCGGAGCACTATGGCGGCGGGGACCGGCTGGTGATCCGGGAATGCGATGACGCCAGGGTCTGTCCCCTGATCTGTTACGACCTGCGTTTCCCGGAGTTATGGCGTCTCGCAGCGTCCACGAACGCGGAGGTGTTCACGATCGGCGCCAGTTGGCCCGACACGCGGCAATCGCACTGGCGGGCATTGTCGATCGCACGAGCCATCGAGAACCAGGCATACGTGATCGCGGTGAATCGCGTGGGGACCGATCCTTACCTTGCGTATGCCGGCGGATCGATCATTGTGTCGCCCGGCGGCGATATCGTCGCCGAAGCGGGCCGCGATCCGACGGTCCTTACGGCCGATCTTGACCTTGCCGCCCTGCGTGCGTGGCGCGCGGAATTCCCGGCCCTGCGCGATATTCGCCCGGAGCTCCTTGGCACGATCCAGATCGACCAGTCGATAGAGCATCAATCGGCACGCCCGGCCGCTCCGTGATATATCCTGCTTGACTGTTGACCCCGTAGTTCCGAGTCGTACACTCGCCGCATTGATACGCGGAGGAGGGGCCAGGATGTCATCACCCATGCTCATCGCAGGACGCGAGCACGATACGGCAAACGATCCGCCGGCCACGCAGTCGGAGCTTCGACGCGCATACTTTGCGCATGCCGGGGAAGTCGCGGCTCGATACGAGGTGCGCTTCGAGCGCGTGGTCGAGCATCTCGAGGAAGCTCGCACTCATCACTCGCACTCATCGATGCCGGGCGTTCGCCAGATCGACGACCTGGTGCACGTGGTCGCGTGCATCGACGGCGTTGACGTCGCGTGGTGGGATCTCACCGAGCAGCACGAACGGGCGCTCGTCCGCGCGTGCCGCCAGTGGCTGGAGCCCACCGATGCCATCGTCCTGGTGCGCCGTCTGATCGCCGACCTTCGCCGCGATGACGTCGGCGTCCAGTCACTGCGGGGCTTCGACGGCACCTGCACGCTCCGACGGTGGCTGGGAGACCGGATCATGGGGCGGATGAATCTCTGCGGCGTCGGGTTCCACCTGAGCCGCGGGCCGGCTCCTCACCCGCCGCGGGTGTCTCTGCTGGAGGGTCACTTCATCGCCGGCAACGTGATCTGGCGACGAACGGCCGATCCCCCACCCACCGACGACCCCCCCCGCGTCCGCCCCTGCCGACAAGCGTGAGACTACCTGTCGGGGTGCAGGCGAATGTCCACGGAGCCGATCGGCGCGGCGATCGTGATGCGGACTGACACGCCGTCATCGGCCAGCCACGAACGGGTCTTATAGGTGTCGTCGGACGTCTTGATACGACAGCGGTACACCGTCGCGTCGACTGGCACGCCCGTCCCGTCCTTGGTCCGCTTATCTTGCTCACGCCGGCTGTCGAGCTCGACGCTGGACACCTGCCAGCCCGAAAACCCGAACGTGTAACACGGGATCGCAGTCCGGTCGCCGACGTCCAGCTCGAGCGGGGCGAGCACAAAGAAGTCGGTGACGTAATGCGGACCGGTCACGATCGCGCCCGGCTCGAGTTGCACACGCTGCTGGTGACGCTGTCCGTCTTGCCAGCCATCCGCGATCAGCACCCCATCTTCGACTCGATATTGGGCGCGGGCTCCGCCTTCCGAAAGCTCTTGGTAAGTCGCCGAAACAAGCTGCTTGTCGGGCGAGAGTCGATAGATCGACTCGCTGGGCACCTGATCGCCAAAGTCGGGATGGACCGAGGCGCGGATCTCGTAGCCGTCTTCCGTCCGCTCGATGACGAATGACTCCTCGCCGATGTCCCGGCCAAAGTACCGCAGCGTATACCGGCCCGCCCGCACCACCTGGCGACCGGCGTCGGCGGCGCCGGCGACTTCCGACACGTCCGAAGAGGCGGGTGCACCGATCAGCAGAGCCGCCATGCATCCAACAAGCGGAGGAGTTCTCATGCCGGATCCTTCGCCCGCGGCGACACCGCGGATTCAGCAACATGACACGCGTCAGGCAGGCTCTCGCCGATGCGGGCCCCATTGAAGCCCGCCCGAAAAGGGCTAGAATCCGCCCCGACGCTACCGCGAGGCGAGGTAGCTCAGTTGGTAGAGCACCGCACTGAAAATGCGGGTGTCGGCGGTTCAAGTCCGCCCCTCGCCATTGACGCAGACCCCGTGAAAAGCGGGGTCTTGCTTTTGCCATGAGCCGACCTCCCGTCCCTTGCGCGGGAAAGGTACGACAGAGCTCCCCCGGTTCGGGAATTCTGCTCGCCAGCCTCGCGCCACGGCCCCGGCAGCGGGTCTAATAGCTTGAACTTCTTACGTGGGGCATCAGTCATGACAAAGCTGGACAAGCACAATCGCATCGCGAGCATCTACGGCTACCTGGTGTGCGTGGTCGCCGTGATCACGTTCCTTATCTGTCTGGGCAACCTCGTCGCGGCCACGTTCGACCTGACCGATCCGTTGCACGCGTCAGGCAACTTCGAGCAGCAGCGGAGCCTCTCGTCGCTGGAGAACTACCGCATGGATGTGATCGGATCTCTGCCTGATGGGCAGCCGGCGCCCGAAGCCGAGTCAATCCGCGCGATGTACGAAGCCGCCCGAAACTCACAGATCCAGTCGGTTCGGCTGCGGTCCATGCGGATCATCACGGTGAGCGGCCTGCTCATCCTGGTGTCCGTGGTGCTCTTCGGCGGCCACTGGATCTGGCTGCGCCGAAGCGGATCCCGCGGCGACTCCTGACTCAGCTGCGGGTCCTCCGGCGCTTCGGGCGCGACGCGGCGAGAACGAGAAGGGCGAGCGCGCCCGGCGACGGGGCCGCCTGGGTGTAGAGGTCGTCGATGCCCCACGAGTCGGACGTGATATCCGAACCGAACGTCGCCCGGTCGAAGGCGATCGGGCTCGTGACGCCCAGGAACGAGTTCGGAAGCACCTTGGGTCCGTCGGAGTGAATCACGCCGATCAGCTCGTCGTTGCTGTACAGCTCGATGCGGAACGGGTCGAGCCGCGCGCTGTCGGCCGAGCCATGTCTGCAACTGAGGAGCTGCTTCGGTACTGTCGGGAGGCCAGGGGTGCCGATGATTGGGCTAACCCGGACTGAGGTTGTTCACTACGGGCAGGCCGTTGTCCTAAACAGGTCGCCGGGTTGTCACCGAGCCGTCAGATTCCGCCAAACTGCCCTGGAAAAGCCGCGTTCTTGGCCCAAGGAAGCCGCGAAGGACATTCTGAAAATGCGGGTGTCGGCGGTTCAAGTCCGCCCCTCGCCATTTCCGCAGGAGCCCTGTCCGGTCAATGTGTGCGCCTGCGGGTCCGTACACCAGGACAGCGACGCCGAGTTCAGGCCCAACCGGGAGGTCGCGCCGACCGGGTCTGCGAGCCCGGTTCATTCACCACGCGATTGGCGGTGCCAGGTCCACGACCTCGAGCCTGGACCAGGTATCCTCGCCCCCGACCGTGAGAAACGGAAGCTCATCGGGATCGGTGACATCCGCCCCGAACGCGAAGAGCTCGGTGGTGATCGGCCCCGTCGCCGTCTTGAAGTCGGGGTCGAAGTCCATCACCAGCGTGACCCGCGCCGTGAAGAGCGGCGTGCCGTCTTCCTGGAAGAGCAGGATCACCGCGGTGAGCGTGACCTGTCGCTGCCCGGTCTGCTTCCAGACGCCCTGACCGTGACTCTGCGGTGCCCCGTTGGCCGCGCCGCAGCAGTTGGTGTTCGTCGACGTGTGCGTGCCGTCGGCATGAATGGTCTGGAGCCCCGTGAATGCTCCGATGCCGATGACGCCGTTGTCGACGTAGGTGCCGGCCACCATCCGGGCGAAGCCGGGGTTGGGCGGCCCGTCTGGAGGAAACGCCACCGGCGCCGCCAGCATGACGATCGCCAGCACGAGCGACGCCGTCATCACTTTGCTCATCATGTCTTTACCTCCGCTACGGTCCCTTGATCGAGGGTCGCCGGAGACGACCCGGTCTTGTGCCTTACGGGCAGGGCCCCCACAGGCCCAGGATCTTCAGGAAGTCGTTGATGCCGACCCCGTTGCCGTCGAAGTCGCACGGCGCGCCCGTCTGTCCCCACGTCCCCAGGACGGCCAGAAAGTCCTCGATCCCCACCATCCCGTCGGCTGGCTCCCCGCAGTCCCAGGGGCACACGACCGCGGTGTTGATCAGCACCGCGAGCGAGGCCGGGGCCGGCCCGGCCGCTTCGCCGGCGACGTTCTCGTTGACGGTGACGATGTCAGCCGTTCCGTCCTGGTCGACATCGGCGGCCAGCACGAGGGCCGGGTTCTGGCCCTGGGCCAGGTCCTGGTCGAGAACGAAGGAGAGCTGCTCCTCGACGATGTCATCGTGGATGAGGTCGTTGCGCAGGACGCGGACGACGCGATTGCCGCTCTCGTCGGTGACCACGACCGCCAGGTCGAGATCCTGGTCGCCTTCGAGATCCAGCGCGGCCAGGGAGCGGGGCAGATCGCCCACCGGCAGGTTGACGGCGGGGGAAAACGTCCCGTCGCCGTTGTTGATCGCGACCGAAACCGTGCCGTCACCGTTGTTGGCGGTCACGATGTCGCTGGAGCCGTCGCCGTCGAGGTCGTCTGCGGTCAGGGCGACGGGCGCGTTGCCGACCTCGAGATTGACGGCCGGGCCGAAGCTGCCGCCGCCGAGGTTGGTGATCACCGAGAGGTTGTTCGAGTTCTGGTTGGCGCTGGCCATGTCCTCGTCGAGGTCCTTGTCGTTGTCCAGATCGGTGGGGTCGACGGCGACGGGGCCCAGACCGCCGCTGAGGGTGATCGGCGCTCCCGGGACGAAGTTGGCGACACCGTCGTTACTCAGCACCTGCAGCGTGTCGTCGTCGAAGTTGGCGACGACGAGGTCGATGTCGCCGAGGGCATCCTCATCGAAGTCCGCAGCGGCGACGGCGCTGGGACTGTTGCCGACGGCAACCGTCGAGTCGACCACGAACACGCCGTTGCCGTCATTGAGCAGGATGGACACCGTGTCGTCGCCGGCGTTGGTGACAGCGAGGTCGAAGGAGCCGTTGGCGTCGAGGGGGGCGGCGGCGAGGGCGCTTGGGCTCGTGCCCACGGGGATCTCCACCAAGCCGGGAAAGCTGCCGGCACCGTCGTTGAGCAGGACGAAGATGCTGTTGGTCGACGGAACCGAGACGGCGAGATCCGGGAAGGTGTCGCCGTTGAAATCCTCCGCCACCGCCCCCGAGGGCACGCCGTCGAGGCCGAAGGACACGGGATCGTTGAAGCCGACCGTCTCGTTGAGATCGAGCACGACGAGGCTGATCTGGCAGACGCCTGATCCGTCGCAGCCGGGAGAGTAGTCCACCGTGATCAGCAGGCCCTGCGGGAGCCCCGTCACGAACGCCACATCGAAGGTCCCGGTGGGGTCGAGTGAGCTGTCGAACTGCATGATGAGAAAGGTGTCGTCGACCTGGGGCTCGAAGCCGTCGGCCACCGACACGAAGAGTCCGCCGCCGAGCGCTGCCTCACCCGTTCCGAGCAGCTGGTCGAACTGGGGGCCGGGGCCGGGCAGGGTCCCGGCGAGGTCGATGAAGAGACTCCCGGACTCCTCCACGCCGCCGCCGGCCGGGATGCCCCGCTGGTCGTAGTCACCGTCAACGCTCAGGACGCCCGCGGTGCCCTCGACGGCGCCCGTACCGGGGCGGATCGCTCCCGTATTGAAGACATCGCCGATCACCGAGCCGTTGCCCAGGAGCTCGGCTTGGGCGAGCATCTCGAGGGTGGGCGCGCCGATGGTCCCGTCGGCAAGGACGACGGCGGCCGGGCCGCCGCTGGCGATGAACATCGTGGCGTTGGACTCCATCCACGCCGAGCCCGCGCCGCTGACGGTCACGGTGGCGCCGGCGCCGGGCTCGTCGGCGAGGAAGATTCCGGTTGGAAGCGTGCTGCTCAGGAGCTGGGCGCCATTGCTGATCGTCACCGTCGCCTGCCCGGCCTCGCCCACGTAGAAGACCGAGCCCGTGGTCGTCCACGTCGAGCCGGCGTCGGTCAGCGTGACACTTCCCGCCGAGCCGGCGAGGCTCGCGATGGAGACGTCACCCGTCGTGTTGGTCGAGGCACCGCTGTCGACTCTGAAGGACCCCGTGCCCTGCCCGCCGACGAGCAGATCCCCGCCGCCGAAGATCGTGCCGGGGCCGGTGACGGTCAGCGCGCCGCTGCTCAGGGACGCGTCACCGATCGAGACCCCCGTCGAGGCGAAGACGCCTTGGAGCCCGGCCCCCGTGTTCTCGATGCTCAGGGCGGTGTTGGGGAGATCGGCAAGCTCGCCCACCACGATCGACGGCGCGCCGGGCACGCCGGCACCGGTGACCTGGTAGTCGACGCCGAGCAGCCTGAACTGGATCTCGCGGTTGCTGCGAACCAGCAGCCGGTCCGTGGTCCGGGCGGCCGTGAAGAAGACCGGGTACGACGCGGTCAGCGGATTCGGGCTCACGTCGAAGTCGAAGACGACCTGGTTGGACGGCCCGGGAACCGCCTGCGGCTGCCAGTTGCCCGAGTCGCCGAAGGCCCCTCCGAAATCGTTGTCCCACACGAGATCGCAGAGAACGTCCACGGAGAAGACGTACGCCGAGCCCGCGTCGACGATGGGTCCCGCGTGGTCATCATTCGGCGCGCCGGCAGCGGCCCGGCCACTGCTGATCGTGACTGAGCGGCCAAGGTCGTCGCCGGCCGACCCGTCGGAGGCGATCAGCTTGGCCCCCTCGGACCATTGGACGGCGTCACTGTCGAAGTTGAAGACGTAGGCCGCCCCCTCCGATGCGATCAGCCCGTCGGCGGTCCGCGCACCGGCCACGATCCGGTCGCCGGCGATGGCCACGCTGACCGCGAAGAAGTCACCGAACCCGCCATCGCTCGCCGTGAGCTTCTGCTCCTGGGGCATCCACGTGCCACCACTGTCGCGGAACACGTAGGCGGCGCCCGTGAAGCCGTCGTCGTGCCACGCCCCGATCACGATGGCGTCCCCGTCCACGTCGACGGCAGAGCCGAACCAGTCCGCCCCCGCACCGTCCGAGGCCGTGAGCTTGTCCTCGATCTGCCACGTCCCGTTGAGTCGGAAGACGTAGGCGGCGCCCTCATCGGTGCTTGTATCGTCTTCACCGAGGGCTCCTACCACGATGACGTTGCCGTCAACGGCCACATCGGAGCCGAACTGATCATCGCCGCCCATGAAATCGTCGGGCAGTAGTTTCTGCGTCTGCACCGTCATGTCTGTCCAGACAGGCCCCTGCCGCTCGAAGACGTACGCGGCGCCGGTGGACTGACGCGAGGCTCCCACCACGATCACCAGGCCGTCGATGTCCACGCCCTTGCCGAACGCATCATCCGTCGCCGAATCCTGAGGCGTCAGCTTGGCGGTCTCCATGGTCATGTCCGCCCAGCCGCCCCCCGGCCGCTCGAACACGTACACCGCACCGCTGGACGAAATGTTGCCCGGCGCCCCGACGACGGTCACCGAGCCGTCAGCGGTCATGGCCACGTCGGACCCGAACCCGTCCTGGTCGGCCAGCCCGGAGGCGGCGAGCTCGGCCACCTCGAACCAGAGTCCGAGATCGGTGTCGAACTCGAAGACCTTGACCGAGCCCAGGCCGCCGTTGCTCTCCGGCGAACCGACGGCCAGGACGTTGCCACGCAGGGCGACGGCCTCGCCGAAACCGTTGTCCTCCGCGGCATCAGACTCGGCCAGCGGGCTGCCGTCGTTGTCCTCGATGATCTCGCACTGACCCCAGGCCGGATCGGGTGTCGCGAGCGCAAGGCCACAGATCAGCATCAGCGGCTGAACGACCAAGCGCATCGCCTGCATGTCAGCCCCCCCCGCGGCTCAACCAAGTACTGGAATTGGCAATGACCCGCGGAGTAAAATCGGACGTACGTGTCCACATTGTACGATGTTCGTCAACCCCATTGTCAACTCCTTTGACTGCTGATCTGCGAATCCGGCCACTTCCCTTGCTGGGCGCCGACCCCCGCCGGAGAGTGCCGTTGCCGGCAGGTGGGTGGTTTCCCGTCGGGCGGCCGCGCGTAAGTGGCCGGGGAGCAGCGACATGAGCGACGATCGCGATCGGAAGCGTGGCCTCCACTCGGCCCCCACGCAGGACATCTCCGAGACCGCGGGTGCGTCGCCGGGGCCGCCCTTCGGGACCGCCTGCGCCCATCCTGAGCACATCGGGCCCTGCCGCGTGATCCGCGAGCTCGGCCGCGGCGGCATGGGCATCGTCTACCTGGGCATGCGGGAGGACGGCCGGTTCAAGCGGCATGTCGCCGTGAAGGTGCTCAAACGGGGGATGGACACCGGGGAGATCCTCCGCCGCTTCGAGCTGGAGCGCCAGATGCTGGCGGCGCTGAACCATCCGAACATCGCGCGGCTCTACGACGGCGGTGAGACCGAGGATGGGCACCCGTACTTCGTGATGGAGTACGTGGAGGGGCAGCCCATCGACGAATACTGCGACAGCCACCGTCTGCGCATCGCCGAGCGGCTGGAGCTCTTTCGGTCGGTGTGCTCGGCGGTCCACTGCTCACACCAGAACCTGATCGTGCACCGCGACCTCAAGCCCGCCAACGTCCTGGTCACCGGTGAAGGCGTACCGAAGCTGCTGGACTTCGGGATCGCCAAGCTGATCACCCCGGAGCTGTCGCCCGTCGCCCGCGACCCCACTGATCCGGGTGTGAGGGTCATGACGCCGGAGTACGCGAGCCCCGAGCAGGTGCGCGGCTACCCGATGACCACGGCCAGCGACGTGTACTCACTCGGCGTGATGCTCTACGAGCTGATGACCGGTCACCGGCCGTATCGGCTGCGCAGCCACGGGCAGTCGGAGATCGAGCGGGTAATCTGCGAGGAGGACCCCGCGAGACCGAGCACGGCCGTGAGCCGCGTCGAGCAGCGGGTCGGCGAGGACCCGAGCGCCCCCGACTCGACCAAGACGATCACGCCAGAGGCGGTCAGCCGGGTCCGTGAAGGTCGCCCCGACCGCTTGCGCAAGCGTCTCACCGGCGACATCGACAACATCGTCCTGATGGCCATGCGCAAGGAGCCGCAGCGGCGATACGCCTCCGCCGAGCAACTGTCCGAGGACATCCGCCGGCACTTCTGCGGTCTGCCGGTCATCGCACACCGGGACACGCTCAGGTACCGGAGCCTGAAGTTCCTGCGCCGTCACCGTACGGGCGTCGCGGCGACGGTGATCGTGATCGTCTCCCTGCTGGCTGGCATCATCGGCACGTCGTCGGGCTGGAAGGCCGAGTCCCGCCAGCGAGCGATCGCCGAGGCCGCACGAGACCGCGCCGAGGAGAAGTCCAACCAGGTCCGGGCGCTCGCCAACACGATGATGTTCGACATTCACGACGCGATCGTCAAGCTCGACGGGGCCCTTCCCGCCCACGAGCTCGTCGTCACGAACGCATTCGAGTACCTCGACGGTCTGGCCCAAGAGGCTCAGGGGAACACGGAACTGACGCGCGAGGTTGCGTCGGCGTACGAGCGTGTCGGCGATATTCAGGGCGGCATCCGCAACCCCAGCCGCGGTGAGACGGCGGACGCCCTGGCGAGCTACCGGCAGGCACTCGCGCTACGCCAGACGCTCGTGTCGGCGTCTCCCGACGATCCCGAGCTGAAGAACGAGCTCGTCCACAGCCACGTCACGATCGGCGACGGCCTGCGCGATACGGGCGGCCTGGGAGAGGCCCGCCGCGAGTACCGCCAGGCCGTCGCGATCGCCGAGGAATTGCCGGGCGACAACCCGACCTACCGCCGGACCCTGGCCATCGCCCTTAACGCGCTGGGCGACGTTTCCTATCGCATGGGCAGACTCGACGAAGCCGCGTTGTTCTACGAGCGATCACTCTCCATTCGACTCGAGCTGGCGTCGGCCAACCCGACGGACCTGAGACGACAGCGGGACGTCTCCGTCCTTCACACGCGGCTCGCCGCCGTGCGGGAGAAGGCCGGAGACCTCGACGGAGCGCTTGATCACTTCAACCAGGTGTTGGCGATCCGCGAAGGGATTCTCAAGGCCGAACCGGACAGCGGCCGCGCGAAACGGGATCTTGCATTCGCCCACTACTACGTCGGCCAGACCTATATCGCCATGCAGAAGCCGACGAAGGCGATGGAACAGCTCGAGAAGTTCATGCCGGTGGCCCAGCAGCGGGTGGAGGACAACCCCGAGAGCACGCGGGCCAGGCGCGACCTCGTCGTGGCGTACGAGGCGATGGGGCACGCCTACGCCCTGCAGAACGAATGGTCGCTGGCGCTGGCCGAGTATCGGCTGGCTCATTCATGGGCCCACGAGCTGGCACATGCGCACCCCGACAACACGCAGTTTCTGAGTCTGGAGGCGAGCGCTCTGGAGCGTCTGGGCGAGGTGGCCGAGGCAACCGGCGATCCGCCGGCCGCGGCCCAGCGGTATCGCGAGGCGCTGGAGATTATCGAGCCCCTCGCGCGCCAGGAGTTCACGGACGTGCGGCGTCAGATCGCGTGGGCAGCGCTGCTGCGGAAGCTGGGGTCGGTGCTGGCGCGGTCGAGCGACCTCACCGAAGCCCGGCGCCGATTCGAGCTCGCGATCTCCATTTCCGAGCGCCTGCTCCAGCAGCAACCGGACAACGCGCCGCTTCTCGAGAGCCTGGAGTCGACCCGCGCGGAGCTGGCGAAGCTGAATTGATCAGCGGCGACGCCGGCGCGCGGTCAGCACGGCGAGGGCGAGCAGGGCCAGCCCGCCGGGAGACGGCGCCGCCTGGGTGTACAGGTCGTCGATGCCCCACGAGTCGGATGTGATGGTTGATCCGAACATCGCCCGGTCGAACGCGATCAGGCTCGTGACGCCCAGGAACGAGTTCGGAAGCACCTTGGGCCCGTCGGAGTGGACCACGCCGACCAGCTCGTCGTTGCTGTACAGCTCGATGCGGAAAGGGTCGAGCCGCGCGCCGTCGGCGACGAAGAAGCCGATGGCGTTCATCGGGACGATGAACTCGAAGGTGATCGTTCCCGTCGCGAAGCCGCCGCTGCCACTGAGATCGTTGCTGAAGAGGTTGGGCAGACTGCTCGTGTTCTGGCCGGCCAGCATGGAGAACGGCAGGTCCTCCTGGGCGGTGACGAACTGTGAGACGGGGATGCCGTTGAAGTTGACGCCCGACACGGCGCCGACATGGACTGCCGGCAACGCCGTCACCAGCGAGCCGGATCCGTACGAGTCGAAGCTCTCGTGCAGGGGGTTGGTCAGGACGGCGAGAAAGCTCGCCTCGGTGTCATAGCCGACCAGCCCCGCCCGGGCCGGCGCGGCCACGATCCCGAGGACCGCCAGAAGCAGCAGCGGGCACGGTCTCGACATTCCCCCCTCCGTCAGGAGGTCCGGCGTCGGGCCCGGCCGAACCGTCCGGCCGATGAAAAAAGAGCCCTTCGCAGGCTCTCTCTCTTCAGAGCCGAAATGTCGCCTCCCCGGTACACAGTCAGGGTATCGCGCTGCTATGAGGCCCGCAAGAACAAAACGGGCCTACTTGAGCTCGATGGAGGCCACCGTGGTGTCGTCGTCGAGGGCGCTGCCGGCGAACTCCTGAACCGCGCTGAAGAGCGATGCCACGTCCTCCACCGCGGAGGTGGTGCTTCCCAGCACCTCGACGACGCGCTCCTTCTCAAACGCCTCACCAGTCGGATTGGACTGCTCGATCACGCCGTCGGAGTAGATGATGATCCGATCGTGCTCGCCGAGCGTGAGCTCGCCGGGCTCGTAGGGAAAGTCGGGGTCGATGCCGACGAGGAGACCGTTGGGTGTATCTGCCTCGATTGGCGGCTGGTCACGGCGCTTGATGAACCAGTGGCCGTGGCCGCCGTCGACGAAGCGCAGTGTGCCGTCGCGCTCGTCGAAGACGCCGACCCAAAGCGAGACGAACATGTGGTCGGGCGACCGTTCGGCGATGAAGCGGTTCACATCGCGCATGGCCTGTCGGGGCTCGCCGTACCGGGTCACCGCCCGCAGGTGCGACAGCGTGGCCGTCATGTGAATGGCCGCCCCGACGCCCTGCCCGGTCACGTCGCCGAAGCAGATCCCGACGCGGTGGTCGTCGAGCCGGAAGATGTCGAAGAGGTCCCCGGCCACGAAACGGCCGGGGTGGGTTCTCATGGCGTACCGGAGGCGCCCGAATTCGCCCTCGCTGTCGGGCGTGAGGAACGCCTGGGCGTGGCGGGCGCCTTTGAGATCCTCCTCCAGGCGGCTTTGCCGCTGCTGGAGCTCGGCCCGCTTGAGGTTGGCCAGGGCCAGCCCCGCCAGCTTGGAGACCGCGTGGCAGAAGCCCGCCGCGTCGGCATAACCGGCCTGCTCGTTGGCCCGCGAGTCGAGATAGATGTAGCCGATCACTGACTCGTCGAGGACGATCGGCGCGCACAGGGCACCGGTGATCCCCAGCTGCTCGATGCTGTGGCCGAGCTCATGCCCGCCCCGACGCGACAGCCGCGCGATGTGGCCGTGGGACGCCTCGCGCATGAGCGAGCGGCTGAAGCTGAATTCGCCGGGCTTGACCATCTTGGCGTCGCGGGCGGCGACGATCTCGACCTGGTCGGCCGAGCCGGTGGGCCGGATGACCGCCGCCCGCGGAAAGCCCGTGCCGGACAACGCGAGGTCGACCAGCGCCTCGTCCAGCGACTGCTCGTCGGTGGCCTGGTGGATCCTGACCGCGCCGTCGATGAGCAGATCGAGGCGCTTCTGGGCCAGGGCCCCGATCTCCTTGTGCGAGACACGCTCAACGATCGTGTCGGGGGCGATCTCCCGTGACGTCGGCGCCAGCGTGCTCGCCCGGGAGCCGCCGAAGACGAACCGGAACGTGTACGGACCGAGCCGGATGAAGTCGCCCTGATCGGCGACCGCAGGCTGCCCCTCGTCGAGACGAACCCCGTTGAGGTAGGTCCCGTGTCGCCCGCCCTGGTCGACGACGAACCATCTGTCCTCTCGCTTCACCAGGGAAGCATGACTGCGCGACACGCTGGGATCCGTCAGGCACACGTCGCATCCGCGGCCGCGCCCGATCAGAACCGGGCCGTCGCCTTCGAGCGACGGCGTGCCCACCTCCGCGGCGCCGCGCTCATCCATGGGCTCCAAGCGAAGGTCAACTACCCTGGCCCTGGTCGTCGTCATTTGTCGCGGCCTCCTCGACCGGCATCCCGACGCGGGCGTGGCGTCGCGCGGGGCATCGAGGCCCACCCCCGCCACCTTACCGCACGGAACTCCAACTTACCGCTTGTCGGAACAGTATTAAGCGCTCTATATATATGCTAAGCTACTCGACGGCGAGGTTCCGGCGACCTCTCACCCGGAGGCCCGCGGAGCCCGCGGGGGTCCCAATGCCCGAACCGAACGACCCGCCCATCGGAGCCGAAGACGAGACCGTTCACACGATTCCGCCGCGGTCGCGGCAGGATCTCGAAACCGACGCCACCGCCCTCGACGACGACCGGCCGGTCAACGTCCCCGAGAAGATCGGCCACTACAAGGTCAAGCGGCTGATCGCCGCGGGCGGCATGGGGGCCGTCTACGAAGCGGTCCAGGAGCAGCCCCGCCGGACTGTCGCCCTCAAGATCATGAAGCAGGGGATCGCCTCCCGCTCGTCGCTGCGGCGCTTCGAGTACGAGTCGCAGATCCTCGCCCGACTCCGCCACCCCGGCATTGCCCAGGTCTACGAGGCCGGCATGCACGACGACGGGACCGGCGGCGTCCCGTACTTCGTGATGGAGTACATCCCGAACGGGCGCCCGCTCGTGCGCTACGCCCGCGACCTGGACCTGGGCGTGCGCGATCGCGTCGCGCTGTTCGCGCGGGTCTGCGACGCAGTGCAGCACGGCCACCAGAGAGGGATCATCCACCGCGACTTGAAGCCCGCGAACATCCTCGTGGACTCGGCCGGGCGGGTGAAGGTCATCGACTTCGGAGTCGCCCGCGCCACCGACTCGG
>JBFGEG010000018.1:0-46511 GCA_041580235.1 Phycisphaerales bacterium | reverse complement strand
TGCTGCCGATGCCGGTGGTCCTGCTGAGCCCCGAGCTCTCGGCGCCGGCGAAGCTCATGGCTTTCGTCGTGCCCGGCTTCATCCAGTTCATGGTCGGCAACATCATCGAGCCGAAAGTCATGGGCGAGTCGCTGGATCTTCATCCCGTCGTCGTGCTGCTGGGGCTGATCTTCTTCGGAATGATCTGGGGCGTGATCGGCATGATCCTGGCCACGCCCATCGTGGCCGTGCTGCGGATCGTGCTGGAGCGTATGGAAGAGACCGCGCCGGTGGCCCGTCTGCTCGCGGGCCGGCTGGGCTCCGACGAGGCGGCGAGCAGGACCTAGAACCCCAGCGCCCGCCGCAGCCGGTTGGGGTCGCGGGCGATCGGCTCGAGGCTCGCCATGGCGATGATGCGCCGGTTCTCGTCGTAGTCGAAGGCGATCATCCGCTCGGCGGTGTCCGACCGGCCGGGGAACGATCGGCTGGGCGACCTCACCCAGTTGGACTGAAACGCCAGCTCGCTCAGTGCCGGCCCCGGCCCGACGAGCTGGAGCACGCTGCCGTCGGCGACCATGATGCGAAGCCTCACATCATTGCCCGCCGTCATCTCCGCGTCCTGGAGCCGCCCGAATCGCCACTGGCGTACGGCCTCGATGTTGCCGACGGCAGGGAACTTCAGGGGCAGCTCGATTCCGACCACGGCCCTCGCCGGCCGACTGGCCTGGGCGGCGGCAAAGGCAACGGCGCCACAGAGAATGAGCGCGGCGAGGATGAGCGAGAGCTTCATGGCCGGTCTCCTTTGATGAGCGGAGGATTCTACGCCAGCCTCCGCTCAGCCGGCGGGAGACCGCGGCGGCTCCGGGCAGAGCTCGGCGTGCGAGCCGTCGCAGTAGGGCGGGGTCTTCGTCCGCTTGCACTGGCAGAGCGCCGCCTTGCGGTCACGGTCGACGGTGAAGGCGAGCGGCTCGAAGCACGTGCCTGCGTGCGAGCCGTCGCAGAACGGCTGGCTGCCTGACCGGCCGCAGACGCACCACCAGTACGTCCGACCCGACTCCAGGTCCGCCTTCACCGGCTCTCTCGACGCGATCCGCGGCTCGTCGTCCATCTCACTTGGGCTCGAAGTCGAACTGCTGCCCGCCGATCGACGCTTCGGCCATGAGCCCACCCCTGGTCATTGTGAACACGACCACGCCTTGCTCGTAGTCGGCGTCGGCGGAAGCCCCCGCCTCGACGACGACGGCCGAGGCCTGGGCAGCGAACGTGAAGTTGCCGGCGCGAAAACGCTGCAACGACTTTTTCGTCTCAAAGAAGATGATCTCCCGGTACCCCTGGCCGCCGATCTGGGGACCGATCGATCCCTGCGAGAGATCGCAGTAGCCGATCAGCTTGCCCTGCTCGTAGAGCTCACCCTTGCCGTAAGCTCCGCCGACGATGAAGCCGCCACGCCCAACGGCGGGGAAGACCGCGTAGCCGTAGGACGAGTCGAAGAATCTCTCCAGGCCGGGGTCCTTTTCCTTGAACCGCATGATGGCGATCTTGACCTCGGTGTTGAGCTCGCTCCTCTCGGCGGCGGTCTTGGGCGCGGTCTGGCAGCCGGTGGCGATCGCGACGAGCAGCGAGAGAACGATCAATCCTGTGTTTCTCATGGCTCACGTAGATACTCCAGATCCCCGCGCGCGCCAAGCGTGCCGTGAATTCCTTTGTCAGACCGATGCCCCGCCCGTACCATGCGGCCCCCCTCGGCCGACAGGAGCGACGCATGTCCAGCCAGCACGACGAACCGGGCTTCATGGACGAGATCGAAAAGCCCGCGGAGCCCCAGCTCGGCGACGAGCACAGCACGTCGTTCCACGACTTCAAGCAGCTCGGCCTCGGGGCCGCCATCGCCAGCCTCGGCTACGTCTTCTGGGTGGTCGGCGGCATGGAGATGATCGAGCGGCTCGCCTTTTACGGCGTGAAAGCGGTGGCCACGCTCTACGCCAAGGACCCGGCCTCCGAGGGCGGCCTCGGCGTCAACCTCTCCCAGTTCGGCACGTTGCTCATGGTGTGGGCGTTCGTGCAGTCGTTCCTGCCGATCTTCACGGGCGGCCTGTCGGACCGCTACGGCTACAAGGAGACGATCTTCATCTCCACCGTGCTCAAGATCGCCGGCTACCTGCTCATGGCGTGGTTTCCGACGTACTGGGGGTTCTTCGCGGGCGCCGTGGTCCTCGCCACGGGAACCGCGGTCTTCAAGCCCGGCATCCAGGGGACACTCGTCAAGACCACGACGCGGCACAACAGCTCGGTGGCCTGGGGCATCTTCTATCAGACCGTCAACATCGGCGGCTTCATCGGGCCGCTGCTGGCGGGACTGCTCCGCAAGATGGAGTGGGCGTACGTCTTCTATGCGTGCGCCGCGATCATCAGCCTCAACTTCATCCTGCTTCTCACTTACCGGGAGGTCGGCAAGCAAGAGCGGCTGGAACGCAACCGGAAAGTACGCGACGGTCTCCTGCAGCGCCCGAACCTCGCGAGGGAGTCGATCGTGGAGCTGGTCAAGCCGCACGTGTGGACCTACCTGCTGCTGTTCTCCGGCTTCTGGTTCATGTTCATGGCGCTGTTCGATGTGCTCCCCGCCCACATCGACGACTGGGTGGACACCTCCGACATCGTCGAGACGCTCTTTCCCAGCGGCCGGTCGGACAACCCGATCATCAACTTCTTCGTGATCATGAACCCCGAGGGCACGGCCATCCAGCCGGAGGGCATGCTCAACATCAACGCCGGATTGATCATGCTGACGTGCTTCTTCTTCGCCTGGATCAGCGGCCGGATGCGGGCCACGACAAGCATGGTGGTCGGCACGCTGTTCGCCTCGGCGGCGATGTTCCTCTCCGGCTACTCCACGCTGGGCTGGGTCTCGGTCGGGGCCATCGTCATCTTCAGCATCGGCGAGATGCTCTCCAGCCCCAAATTCAGCGAGTTCATCGGCAACTTCGCGCCGCACGACAAGAAGGCGATGTACCTGGGCTTCTCCCAGATCCCGCTCGCCGTCGGCTGGACGCTGGAGGGCAAGATCGCGCCGAGCCTCTACGACCGTTTCGCGTCGAAGGACCGGTTCTCGCGGGAGCTTCTCCTGGAGCGCATCGACGAGGGCGCGACCGCGCTGCCCGCGGCCGATGCCCTGACCGGGATGGCCGACAACGCCGGCACCACGTCCCAGGCCATCGCCGATCTCTACCGGACCGAGCCCCGGCAGTTCATCGACACGATCCCGCAGGGCGAGGCGTTCGACTGGCTCGTGGCCTTCACCGGCGAGGCGCCCAAGACGCTGTCTGACCTCCTCTACACGTCGCACAACGTCGGCGCCGTCTGGTACGTCATGGGCGGGATCGGCATCGTCTCGGCCATCGGCATCTGGATCTACGGCCGCTGGATCCTGACGCTGAAGACACCGGACTGAAGCGCGCTGCGTGCCCGAGGAGCCGGTCATTCTGAAGACCGCTGACGGCGCCACCGCGACGGCCGTGGCCGACCTGGTCCGCTACGGTCCCGGCGCCCGCCGGTGGCGGGCGGCACTGTTGATCGCCGGCGGCGTGCTGCTGGGGGTCTCCTGCTCCATCGTGCCGGGACCGCACATGCTGATCACGGTGTGGCTGCCGCCCCTGGCGGGGATCTGGCTCGCCCGACGCGTGTTGAAGACCGGGGTCAAGGTCGTTCGAATCGAGGGGACGTGCCCGGCCTGCGCGCGGCCTCTCGAGCTGTTCGGCGGCGCCGCCGGCGACCAACGCGAATGCCGACGCTGCAGGACGGTCCTGGAGCTGGGGGTCGCCTGATTCCGGACCGCTCGGGTCCCCTACCATTGGTGCTCATGGTTCAGATCACGGCTCTGCTGCTTGCGTGTACGATCGCGACCGGGCCCGGCGTGGAGGCCGCCCGGTCCCACCGCGACGCGAACGGGACGGCCATCCTCACGGAGTTCTCGCGGTTCCTGAAGCTCCCCAACGTCGCCAGCGACGCGGAGGGCATCCGCCGCAACGCGCGATGGCTCGCCGGCGCCTTCGAGCGTCGGGGCATCGAGATGCAGGTGCTCACGATCGACGGCGCGCCGCCGATCGTGATCGGTGAGATCCCCCGCCCGGGCGCGACCGCGACCATCGGCATCTACGCGCACTACGACGGCCAGCCCGTCGACGAGGATCGCTGGTCCACGCCGCCGTGGACTCCGACGCTGTACACGGCACCCATCGACGAGGGCGGTGAGCCGCGGGCGCTGCCGGCGCCCGGCACGCCGATCGACCCCGAGTGGCGGCTGTACGGCCGCGCCGCCGCGGACGACAAGGCGCCGCTGATCGCCCTGATGGCGGCGATCGACGCCCTGGCCGCCGCTGACCTCGTCCCCACGACCCGGATCCGGTTCCTCTTCGAGGGCGAGGAGGAGGCGGGCTCGCCGAACCTGCGCGAGTACATGCGGCGCTTCCGCGAGCGCCTCACGGCCGACGTGTGGCTGATCTGCGACGGGCCCGTTCACCAGAGCCGACGGCCGCAGATCGTCTTCGGTGTGCGCGGCGTCGTCGAAGCGGAGATCACCGTCTATGGCGCCAACCGGTACCTGCACAGCGGTCACTACGGGAACTGGGCACCGAACCCCGCGCTCATGCTCGCCGAGCTCCTGGCGAGCATGAAGGACGACGCCGGGCGGGTCACGGTGGAGGGGTTCTACGAGGACGTGGAACCCCTGTCGCCGCGCGAGCGGGCGGCGCTGCGACGCGTCCCCGACGTCGACGAGGACCTGCGTCGCCAGTTCGGCCTCGCCGGCACCGAGATGCGGGACCTCACCCTGCGGGAGAGCCTGCTGCTGCCGTCGCTCAACGTCCGCGGCGTCCTCAGCGGTGCCGTCGGCGACAAGGCCCGCAACTCCATCCCCAGCTCGGCGACCGCGAGCCTCGACATCCGCCTCGTCAAGGGCAACGACCCGGCCCGCATGCTGGATCGGCTCGAGAGCCACATCCGCGGGCAGGGCTACACCATCGTCCGCGGGACGCCCGACGAGCAGACGCGGCTCAGCCACCCCCGTCTGGCCCGGGTGACCCGCGGCACGGGCTACCGGGCCGCGCGGACGCCGATGGACCTGCCCGTGGTGGCGTCGCTGGTGGAGGCGGTCCGGGCGGCCTCCGGCGAGCAGGACATCATCCAGATGCCGTCGCTGGGCGGGTCACTGCCGCTGTATCTCTTCGAGGAGATGCTGGGTGCGCCGGTGATCATCCTGCCCATCGCCAACCACGACAACAACCAGCACGGGCCCGACGAGAACCTCCGGCTGGCCAACCTCTTCTACGGCATCGACCTCATGGCGGCCCTGCTGACCATGGAGCCGCCGGCCTCCCCGCCCACCGAATAAACGGCGCCGAAACGGGAAAAGCACCCCGGTTCACGATCGGCCGCGGCACGCTCTAATTGCGGGCTGGAGGCCATCCCCATGAACACGACGACCGACAAGAAGGCGGACCTCGCCGGTCCCGGCATCGGCGACTACGCCGAGCTCGAGACGATCCTGCCGCAGGACTACACCTCTCTGCTGTCGCCCCGCGAGACGCAACGGGCGATCTTCACGATCAAGGACTACATCGAGGAAGGTCTGTGCAACGAGCTCAACCTGATCAGGGTGTCCGTCCCGCTCATCGTCGACGCCGCCAGCGGCGTCAACGACTACCTGGACCGTGACGGCTCCCGCGCGCCGGTGCAGTTCCACATCTCCAACGACCACGACCGCAACCCGGTAGACGCCCAGGTCGTCCAGGCGGCCACCAAGTGGAAGCGGATGGCGCTGGGCGAGTTCGAGATGAAGTCCGGCGAAGGGCTGCTCACGGACATGCGGGCGGTCCGTAAGGACTACTTCCTCGACCACGATCACAGCGCCTACGTCGACCAGTGGGACTGGGAGCTCGCCATCTCCGAGAGGCAGCGGACCCTGAACTTCCTTCACGAGGTGGTCCGCAAGATCTGGAAGGTGCTCAAGGGTGCCGAGATCCACGTGCGGCAGCTCTTCCCCCAGCTGCGCTCGGACCGTTACCCCGAACTGCCCGACAAGCTCACGTTCGTGCACGCCGAGGACATCCTGGAACGCTACCCCGATCTTCCTCGCAAGCAGCGTGAGACCGCCATCCTGCAGGAGCACCCGGCGGTCTTCATCTACGGGATCGGCTGGCCGCTCGCCGACGGCTACCCGCACGAGATGCGGGCCGCCGACTACGACGACTGGGTCACCGAAACCGTCTCCGAGGACGGCCGGCCCATGCACGGGCTCAACGGCGACATTCTCGTGTGGAACCCCGTCACGAAGCGGCGTCACGAGCTGACGTCGATGGGGATTCGCGTCGACGCCGAGACGCTCAAGAAGCAGCTGGAGATGAGCAACCAGCTGGACTTCCTCGAGTACCCGTATCACCAGGCGATCGTCAACGGCGACATTCCCCTGTCGATCGGCGGCGGGATCGGCCAGTCCCGCACCTACATGCTCCTGCTGCGCAAGGCCCATCTCGGCGAGGTGAGCGTCACCGTGTGGCCCAAGGTCCTCAAGGACATGTGCCGCAAGCGCAACATCCACGTCCTGGAGTGAACCGCCGCGTGGCGGTCCGGCGACTGCCGTTCTGGCACTGACCGCGACGGCCGGCGCCCGTTTTGTCGCGGGGCCGGCACCTGACGCCGCCGGGAGACGGCGCCCGATGGCATTGCGGTTGCGTCTCCTCGTCTGAAAACCGGCGAGACACTTACGGAACAACTGACCGCCATGAGTCCCTTCTACAACAACGTCAAGACCGTCCTGCTGCTCGGAGCGCTCTTCGGCCTGCTCGTGTGGGTGGGCTCGTTCTGGGGCACCCAGGGGATGATCCTGTTCGGAACCATCGCCGTGTTCATGAACGTCGGCGCGTGGTTCTTCTCCGACCGCATCGCGGTGGCGGCCATGCGCGGCCGCGAGGTCGGCCCGCAGGGGCCGGGCTCGGACCTGTATCACATGGTGGCGGGGCTGGCCGGCCGGGCCGGGCTGCCCACCCCCCGCGTCTACGTCTGCCCGCAGCAGGCGCCCAACGCCTTCGCCACGGGCCGCAACCCCCGGCACGCCGCCGTTGCGGTCACCCAGGGCGCGTTGCTTCTGCTCGACCGCAGCGAGCTGGAGGGCGTCATCGGCCACGAGCTGGCCCACATCAAGAACCGCGACACGCTGACGTCGACGATTGCGGCCACGGTGGCCGGTCTCTTCAGCATGCTCGCCTACTGGGGCTTCCTGTTCGGAGCGGGCGGGCGCCGCGACGGGGGCAACCCCCTGGCCCTGCTCGCCGTCGTCGTGCTCGGCGGGGTCGGCGCTGCCCTGATCAAGGCGATGATCAGCCGCTCGCGCGAGTTCGTCGCCGACGCCGACGGGGCGAAGATCGCCGGCTCACCCCACGGCCTGGTGTCGGCGCTGCGCAAGCTTGACGACCTGTCGAAGCGGGTGCCCCTGCACAATCCCAACCCGGCGATGAACAACATGTTCATCATCGAGCCGCTCACGGGCGGCCGGGCCCTGGTCAACCTCTTCGCCTCGCACCCCCCCACCGAGAAGCGCATCGCGGCCCTGCTGGGTCGCGGCTGACGCTGCCGGGTGTCGAGGGCCCACGAAGAAACCCCCGTCTCGCAAGACGGGGGTTCTCAGGTGTCGACCTTCGCAGGTTGCTTTATTCAAGGGACTTCCGCCGTTGCGTCCGCGAACGGCTGGGCAACGAGGCGGACGGGACTCGAACCCGCAACCACCGGATCGACAGTCCGGGACTCTATCCAATTGAGCTACCGCCCCTGCTGGGCGCTCTGCTCCTGGACGACACCCGGTCGACCCCGCGTCTGGCGGGGTCAGGGCCGATTCTAGGGTCCGTCGCCGCCCGGTCAAGCATGGGGCGAGCCCCCGGTCGCCCCCTGGCAGACCCGCTACGATGTGCGGGGTACCGCGAGCGAGACGACGCCATGAACTACATGACCGCCGAAGACAAGGAGCGTCTGGAGAATCAGCTCCGGGAGCTCAATAAGAACCGCAAGGTCCTCTCCGAGCGGATCGGCCGGGCCCGCGAGCTTGGCGACCTCCGGGAGAATGCTGAATACCACACCGCCAAGCAGGATCAGGGCCTCAACGAGACGAAGATCCACGAGATCGAGGCGAAGCTTGCCTCGGCGATCATCGTCGGGGACGACGACCTGCCGGAAGGCATGGTGTTCATCGGAGCCACCGTGCGTCTGCGTGACAAGGAGTCCGGTGACGAGGACCTGTACCGCCTCGTGGGCGAGGCGAGCAACGACCCGGGGGACTGCATCGAGGTGACGCCGAACTCGCCAATGGGCCAGTCGCTGCTCAAGGCCCGCGTGGGAGAGACGGTCAGGGTTGACCTGCCGCGCGGCCTGAAGCAGTTCGAGATCGTGGAAGTCAGTTAGAGCAGACCTTCACGGGAGCTCACTTCACGTCGATCCAGCTCGTGGACCAGGCGGACCCGACCACCAGCGGGACCCGCAGATCCATCGCGTGCTCCATGCGTTCGGCCACGAACAGCCGCACGGGCTCCGCCTCGCTCTCCGGCGCCTCGAAGACGAGCTCGTCGTGGATCTGCAGGAGCATCCGGGCATGCGGGTGACGTCCGGGCAGCTCGCGATGGAGGTTGATCATCGCGAGCTTGATCAGGTCGGCCGCGCTGCCCTGCACCACGCTGTTGATGGCCATGCGTTCGCCAAGGGCCCGTTGCTGCGGATTTCGGGCGTTGATCTGGGGGATCGGCCGGCGCCGCCCCAGCATGGTCTGGACGTACCCGGCGGTCTGCGCCGTCTCAACGCACTGCCGCAGGAACTCGTCGATCCTCGGATACCTCGCCTTGTAGTCCCGGATGAACGCCGCCGCCTGCTCGCGGCTCACGTCCGATCCCAGCCGGCGGGCGAGCCCGTAGGCGGTGATCCCGTAGATGATGCCGAAGTTGACCATCTTGGCCGCGTCACGCTGCTGGGGCGTCACCTCGGTCGCCGGAACGCCGAAGACGTCGGCGGCGGCGGTGCGGTGAATGTCGTCGCCGCGGCGAAAGGCCTGGATGAGCCCCTCGTCCTCGGCGAGGTGCGCCAGCAGCCGCAGCTCGATCTGCGAGTAGTCGGCCGCGATGAGCGCGTGACCGGGCTCGGCCACGAACGCCCGCCTGATCTCGCGGCCGACCTCGGTTCGAATCGGAATGTTCTGCAGGTTCGGATCGGATGAGGCCAGCCGGCCGGTCGCCGCCACCGTCTGGTGAAACGACGCGTGCACCCGCCCGGTGTCGGGGTTGATGGCCTCCTTGAGCGCGACGAGATAGGTGCTTACGAGCTTCGTGAGCTGGCGGTGCTCCACGACCAGTCCGGGGACGGGTGAGTCGATGGCGGGATCGGCGGCGAGACGCTCCAGGACCTCCTGGTCGGTCGAGGGTCCGGTCTTGCCGCGCCGCTGCACACGCAGGCCGAGCCCCGGCGGCTCCTGGTCGGGACGGTTGAACAGCGCCGCCGCCAGCTGCTTGGGCGAGTCGGGGTTGAACGGATGCGGGGCTGCGTCGCCGATGCGGCGACGCAGCTCAGCGATTCTGCCGCTCAGCCGCTCCCGCTGGCGGTCGAGCTCCTGGGGGTCGATGCGGATGCCGTTGAACTCCAGCTCGGCGAGCACCTCGACCAGCGGCATCTCGACCTCGTCGAACAGCGGCCGCAGTCCCTGCTCATCGAGCCGCGGCGCGAGGACGTCACGCAGCCGCAACGCGACGTCCGCGTCCTCGGCCGCGTATTGCAGCGCCCGCTCCAGCGGGACCTCGTGAAAGCCCTTGCGTCGTCGCCCGGTACCGATCAGCGACGAGAGCGGGATGCACGTGTGCTTGAGAAAGGCCAGGGCCAGCACGTCGAGCCGGTGGCTGGAACGGGACGCATCGAGCACGTAGCTGGCGATCATCGTGTCGAACGCGACGCCGGCCAGCCGCGCCCCGTGACGCCTCAGCACGTTCATGTCATACTTCAGGTTCTGGCCGATCTTGGCCAGCGACTCGTCCTCCAGCACGGGGCGGAGCCGGCTCATCACCGCCTCGGTGTCGAGATGACGGTCGGGCTCCGGTGAGCGCACCGGGATGTAGACTCCCGTCCTCGGCTCCAGCGCCACGGAAATCCCGCAGAGGCGGGCCCGCATCGGAAACACGCTGTCGGTCTCCGTGTCCACCGCGAACTCCCCCGCAGTGCGGATCGCCCGCACCACCTCGTCGAGCTGCTCGACGGTCGTGATGAGCCGGTACGCGCCGCGATCGGCCGGCGGCGGCGGCGCGACCTCGGCGAACAGACCAGGCTCATCCGACGACCGGTCCGCGGCGGGCCGGGCCGGCGCCGGCGGCTCGGCCCGCCCGCCGGCCAGCTCGCGGAGCTCGCGCTCGGCCCGGTTGAAGCCGAGCTGGCGGAAGATGGCGACCACCGGCTCCACCGGGATCTCGGCGGGGTCGCAGCGGGCGGCGTCGAGGTCCAGCTCCACGTCGACGTCCTGCTTGAGCGTGACCAGCTCGCGGCTCAGACGCACCATCTCGCGGGACGCCTCGAGGTTCTCGCGTCGCTTGCCCTTGATCTCGTCGAGGTGCTCCATCAGCGCGTCGATGGAGCCGTACCGCTGGATGAGCTGCGCCGCGGTCTTGGGCCCGATCCCCGGCACCCCCGGCACGTTGTCGGTCGGATCGCCCATGAGGGCCAGGATGTCACGCACCTGGCCGGGCTCGACGCCCTGGGTGTTGAACAGTGCCGAGGGCTCGACCATCTCGTCCTTATAGATGTCCAGCAGCTTGACATGCTCGCCGATGAGCTGGGCGAGATCCTTGTCCCGCGACACGATGCGGATGTCGAGATCCTCGTGCTGGGCCTCCAGCCGCCGCACGAGTGTGGCGATGACGTCGTCGGCCTCGACGCCGGCCTCGCCGACCACGGGAATGCGCATCTCGCGGAGCAGCTCCAGGCACCGTTCGACCTGCGGGTGAAAGTCCTCGGGAGCGGAGGGTCGGTGGGCCTTGTATTGGGGGTACAGCTCGGAGCGGAAGGTCTCACGGTCCCCGCTGACGTCGATCACCACCGCCAGGTAATCCGGGCGGTAGTCCCTGATCAGTTTCAGGAGGATCCCCGTGAACCCGAAGGTCAGGTTCGTGGGCTCCCGGGTGACGGGGCTCGTCATGCCGGGGCGAAGGGCGTGATAGGCCCGGAAGAACTGCGCGTGGCCGTCAATCAGGTAGAGAGTCTTGCCCTGGCGCTCGACCATGGGACGTGAGGATACGCCCAGTCGCCCCGGCGCGCAGGAAACAGGACCGCGGACCTCTTCGCAGGCGGGGCAGACGGAACACCTTCCCATGTTTGGGCCCGTTCGCCTGCTTGACGCTTGAACGGGCCGAGTCGAATTGTAATCTCGGTTTTCGGAGGAGTCGGGCTGACAAGGAGCCTCGTCATGTACCTTACGACGCTGGCCAGCGACGTCTCAACCGTCGATCTGGTGCCAAAGGTGTTGTGCTACACGCTGTTTTACGCCGGGCTGGTGTACCTGCCCCTGCGCATCGGGGTCGTCCTGCTGGCCAGGGCGCGTGACCTCGCCCAGGAGCAGCGCAAGCTCAACCGACCCATCCGCAAGCCGAGCACCACCTGGGTCATTCGATAGCACGAGGCGACACGATCAAAGCGACGCCATGGAGGGCGCCCGCCGGTGAACGCCGCGTCTCTGACGCGGCTTCGCCCGCGCGCAGCAGGTGCCTCTCGTCCTCACGACGAACGGCCAATGCTTCTCAGCGGAGCCGCTACGTGCGTGCTCCGCACGCCTGCTCGTGCAATGACCGTAACGCCTTGATGTACGCGTTGCTCGGCACCTTGTGGCGGCGGACCATCATGCGGCCGGCGGTGTCCATGAACTTCTCGAAGCGGAAGACCTGCTCGCCCCGGTCGGTGAGCCAGGCGAAGCGGCGGATGGTCACCGGCGGCGGGCTGGTGGTGGCCACCATCGCTCCCGTGCCCACGACGGCTCCGGTCATGAGCCGGGTGCCGATCGAGAACTTGACGTGGTCGCCCACGACGGCTCCCTGGAACGTGAGGCCGGTCCGGTGAAGCGGGCCCTGCGGCTCCAGCCGCATCGAGATCTCGCCGTAGGTGTTGAGCAGGTTCGAGTTGGTCGTCCCCGCCCCGAAATTCACCCACTTCCCGACCCAGGAGTCACCGAGGTGCCCGTCGTGCGACTTGTTGGAGTAGCCCTGGAAGATCGTCCCGCCCACCTCGCCGCCGATCTTGCACATGGGACCGATGACGGTGTTGGGCTTGATGAGTGCGTGGTCGACGATGACGGACTCGCGCCCGATCGAGCACGGGCCGCAGAGGACGGCACCGGGTCGGATCACTGCCCGCTCGTGCACGACGATCGGGCCCTGCTCGGCGTCGAGCACGACGTTGGGATAGAGCTTCGCCTGCGTGTGCACCTCGATGGGGTGTGCACCGACCACGATGGCCCGCTCGGCGGGAATGGCGGCGTCAAGCAGCCTGACCGCCTCAATGTCGGTCGTGATCGCTTCCGAGAGCATTGACAGCACGTCCCACGGGTAGGCGTAGAGGGCCTTGGCGCCGCCGATCGTGCGTTCGACCGCCGACGGCAGCTCGCCCGTGTCGAGATAGGCGGCCGCCTGCGGGGGCGTCAGCAGGGCCGCCACGATGTGATCGGTCTCGGGCTCGACCACTGCCTGCCCCGGCTTGAGCCGCAGGTCGGGGTCGGGCATCCGCCAGCGGCCGTTGACGCAGAGCACCGATTTGCCCTGCGGCACCTCGTTGACGCGGGCGTCGGCCCGCTCGCGCACGACATCGGCAAGATGATCCGGAACCCAGTAGCCCTTCAGCGACTCGCGGCGCCGGGCCATGATCCGGCCCGCCGTGGTCAGCATCCCGGTGCGCACCTCGAACGACGCTCGCACGTCGGTCATGGGCCCCAGCTTTCCGAGGCCGTCGTCGAAGATGATCATGGGGATGGCCATGGTCCTGGGAACTTATACCGTCTGCGTCCCGGCGTGTTCAGCGGATCGTGGCCGAGCGGTGAACCACCGTCTGAAAGCCCCACAGCGGCGCGGAGCGAACGAGCACCCAGCCGACGGGCACGGCCAGCAGGCCCGAGTACAACGCGATCAGCAACCGTTTGACCAGCTCCACCCACGCCGTGAGCTCGGTCCACTGCACGGGCCCGCCGGGATACCACGATCTCGAGCGGAGCACGAACACGGTGATCGCCACGAGCTGAACGGCCAGCAGGCACGCGAAGGTCATGACGCCGACCGTGATGGGGCGTCGGCGGAAGACCATGGGGCGGGCCTGAACGACCAGCCAGCCGCCGGCGGAGTAGCCGAGCGTATAGGGACCGATCAGATACAGACTCCGCCCGGTGTCGGCGGTCAGCGGATTGGACAGGTCCAGCAGCAGCCCCAGACCGAGGCACGCGAACAGGGCCGTGGCTCTCGGCGCCGACAGCGCCACGAACACCGCGACCGCGGCGCACAGACTGGGCCGGATGCTCCACGCCTTCTCGATGCGGAGGACCTCGGCCAGACCGGTGTCGAAGACGAGCCCCAGCACGGCGAAGATCAGGAAGACCACCCACCTCACGGCTCACCGTCTCCCACCTGCTGATCGAAGTGCTCGACGATCAACGTGAGATTGCTCAGACCCTGCGGCTGGTAGCGAGGGCGCACCGTGATCGAAGCCCGCAGCGGTTGGAGGTCGTTGGGCTCTATTGATTCGACCGTCCCGATGATGAGCCCCTGGGCGCTGCGGGGCCACGCCGGATCGGCGAGTCGGACGATGTCGCCCGGCCGGACCTCGATCTCACGGTCGAGATCACCGGTCAGCCTCCCGGTGCTGTCGGCCACCAGCTGAATCCGCGGCGCCGTTTCGAGATCGGCGACGGGATCGCCGGCCGGCAGGATCATCGCCTCCACGAGCCCCATCGACGGGTCGGTGATGGGCACGACGCGGCTGCTCAGCCGCGACACGTTCTCGGCGACGCGTCCGACCAGGTGGCCCCCCCGGTAGACGGCGACGGCGCCGGGGTTCACGCCGTGGCGGCGGCCCGCGTTGATGCGGACCGGGCCCGAGCTGCGGTCCGGGGGCTTGCCCGTCACACGGGCGTACAGCGGCGTCATCTCGATGCCGGGATGAAAGCGGCGGGCCTCCTGGAGGGCCTCGATCTCCTCGAGCAGCGCCTCGATCCGCAGCCGTGCCGCGTGCAGCAGGGCCCGGGTCGTCTCCATCTCCTCGTCGCGCTGACGCAGGGCCTGCGACTCGCCGGCGTCTCCGGGAACGGGCCGAAGCCATCCGCTGATCCGCCCCGCCACGTCGCCCAGCGGCTGGACGGGCACGCTGACGATCTCGGCGAGGACCGCCGTCCAGGGCAGCCATCCCGCCGGCAGCAGGGCACAGACGGCCGTGACGCCGACCGCAATGGGCAATGCGCGCTGTGAACGGGGGACGAATCGGGACATGACTCCGCGCTAGAAGTCGTCCAGATCCGACTCCATCGTCGCCTTCCACTCCGCGAGGTTTTCCAGGTAAATGCTGGTCCCGCGGGCGACGGCGGTCATCGGCTCCTCGGCGACGCGGACGTCGAGACCGGTGGCATTGGACAGCAGCACATCGATGCCGCGAAGCAGCGCCCCTCCGCCCACGAGCGTGATGCCGTTATCCACGAGGTCCGCCGCCAGCTCGGGCTCGGCCCGCTCCAGCGTCCTCATCACCGTCTCGATGATCGAGGAGCACGGCTCCTGCAGAGCTTCGCGAACCTCGTCGCTGGTCACCACGGTCTTACGCGGCAGTCCGGACACGTTGTCACGGCCGCGCACATCCATCGACTGCGGCTCGTCGACGGGCGCCGCGGAGCCGATCTCGATCTTGATCCGTTCGGCCGTCTGCTCGCCGATCGTGAGGTTGTAGGTCTTCTTCATGTGATTGATGATCGACTCGTCCATGTCGTCGCCCGCGACGCGGATGGACTCGCACGAGGCGATGTCCGCGAGCGACATGATGGCGACCTCGGTCGTGCCGCCCCCGATATCCACGATCATCGAGGCCGTCGGCTCGACGATGGGCAGACCGGCGCCGATCCCGGCCGCCATTGGCTCCTCGACGAGGTAGACGCGTCGGGCCCCCGCCCGCTCCGCCGAATCCAGCACGGCCCGCTTCTCGACCGCGGTGATTCCCGACGGCACGGCGATGACGACCCGCGGACCCAGGACACGGCTCCGCCCGTTCACCTTTCGGATGAAGTAGCTGAGCATGGCCTCGGTGATCTCGAAGTCGCTGATCACGCCGTCCTTGAGCGGACGGATGGCGCTGATCGAGCCGGGTGTCTTGCCGAGCATCTCCTTGGCCGACCAGCCGACGGCGTTGCCGTTGTTGAGGACGCGGTTGGTCCCGCGCTTGACGGCAACCACGGAGGGCTCGTTGAGCACGATCCCCTCGGACCGCACACACACCAGGGTGTTGCACGTCCCCAGATCGATCCCCATGTCAACGCTGAACCAACCGAGAAGGGAGTCCCACATCACCACGGTAATGCTCCGTTAAGGTGAGGGTCGCCAACGGTCGAGCGTGCCAGATCGCGCCGGGCTCGGCGCGGGCCGGGCAGGCGCGGGCATGATAAGCCAACAGCAGACGCGACGGGCCGAGGCCCGTCACTTTCATATACATCCATCCGTGGATCTTCGCTTAGTTGACAAGTTTGAATACGCCGCCGGGCTGGTTGTCCGTCGCTGAGTGCTTGATGTTGTTGGTCGCCAGGAGGATAACACCGGCCACCAGGACAAGGAAGGCCGCGCCGAGGATTCCCGAATAAACGTCGATCTCGCCTCCGCTTCGCCGGACTGGGGCATTGAACTGGCTCATGACGGTCCCTCCTGGGCTCACCCACGCCCGCGGCGGGCGTAGACGCGGTCACCCGCCTCCACCTGGCCTCGGCCATAGGGGTCTTCGAGCTCCACCACGCCCGTCGCGTGGTTGATGTCGACGGCGATGATCCGCAGGTTGCCCAGGAAGCTCCCGGACCGCCCGATCATCATCACCCAGCCCTGGCGGACGCCGTCTCGCGAGCCCGCGTTGATCTCGGCGAGCGTCTGCTCCCGACCGCGGCGGACGGTGGTCACCGTCGCGTCGAGATCGACGGTCGGCGTGGTTGAGGCGGCGAGCTGCACGTCCAGCCGGCCGAACTTCTCGACGTACGCCCCCATCGACTCCAGGGCGCGGGCATGCTCCTGCTTGAGCTGCTCGAGCTCCTCCTGCATCGCGCGCCGGGCTGCCATCGCCGACTCGAGTTGTCCGGACAGGTCGCGGAGCGCCTCGTCGAGCTCGACGACGCGTCGCTCGGCGGACAGCGCCTCGGATCGCATCGCACGAACCTCTTCGAGGAGGCTGGCGTTGACGTCCTGGCCGGCGGCGACCGCCGACGAGATCGTGGCGAGATCGGCCCGGACGCCCGCCTGCTGGCTGCGGGCCTCGGCGAGGTCGATCTGAAGCCGCCGGATGTCCGCAGCGGCGCTTTCCCGCTCCCGCGCCAGCGAGTCGTTCTCCGACATGAGATCACGGATCTGCAGCTCCAGCTCCGCCTCACGCTGCGAATGGGCCACCTGGGCGGAGGAGAGGATCTGATTCGCGGCCGCCGACTGCAGCGAGGCCGCCTCGTACTTGGACTTGTAGCTGTCCTCGTTGTGCGCGTACACCACGATCAGGGGCACGAGCAGCACCGCCAGCAGCGACACCAGCACGATGAATATCTTGGTCAGAACATGCACTTGTAGACTCCTCGCCGCCTCCCGCGGAGCAATTCAGGTCCACCGCCGATCACATGGCCCCATACGATCTACCCCCCGCACCCGGCTCTGGCATTGCCTTCGAGGGGCGGCCGGCCTTGGCACTGCTTGGCAATCCGCGGGAATCAAGGGGCCGGCCTCATGCACCAACAAAGACCGACAACGCCTTTCTTCTACCCTTACGCATCATTCGTGTCAATATTAGAAACGGTTGCGACGACTCGCCCTCGGGTTCTGAATCTGCAGCACCGCGGACGCCGCGGCGACCTGCACGAGGGGGTTGTCATCGCCCATCATGGTGCCCAGCGTGGCGAGAGACGCTGGATCGCCGATTTCCCCCAGTGTGAGGGCCGCCTGGAGCCGCAGCTGGAACTGGGGACTCGTCACGAAGCTCATGGGGACCTCGATCGACGCCTCCGCGGGTGAGATGTGGGCGAGAGCCCACACGGCGGCCATGCGGATCTCGGCCGGCTGCTGAAACTGCCCCGTCTGCAGGGCCAGACGCACCAGGTTGGGACCTGCCCGCTCGTCGTTGAGGCGGCCGCAGATCATGCAGGCCAGGGCGGTGATCTCCCCCTGCTCCGGCGCCGAGAAGAGGGCGGCACGGATGACCTCGATCTCCCGCTCCTCGCCCAGCTTCACCAACGCCTCGGCCAGCTGAAGATCCACCATCTTCACGCGGGCCGCCGAGACGCGTTTCATGCCCCGCCCGACCGCCCGCCGGATCATGGGCACGGCCGAAGGGTTGCCCAGCTCGCCGAGGACCATCGCCGCATTGCCCCGGACCTCCGGATCGTCGCTGACGATCATCGACGCCAGCGGCGACAGGTCGGCGGGCCGGCCGCACGCCTTGAGACCGAAGATTGCGGCGGCCTGGACGGACCTGGACTCGTCGTCCAGCAGAGGCTCCAGCTGGTCGGCCATCTGCTGCATTCCGAACTCGCCGATGGTCATGGCCGCCACGAAGCGGACGCCGCGATTCGGATCGACCACGCCGCGTGCGACCAGCGGCTCGAGGTTCTCCGGTGCGTACTGCATGCCCTCCAGTGCGTTGGCCCGGAGCAGGGCGTTGTTGGACGCCGCGGCCTGCAGCAGCAGGGCGAGCGCCGTCTCGTTGAGCGCCGCGGACTCCACCGGCTCCCGGGACGGCTCGACGTGGAGCGTGGGCGGGGTCTCGAGCTGGCCGGTGAGCCGTGACTGCGACTTGGTGCTCCAAGGCTCGCCCGTCTCGGCCATCCCGCAGCCGAGAAGAAGGCACGAAGGCACGAAGGCACGAAGGCACGAAGTAAGGAATCTCATCTCTTTCCCCATCGGCGGTAGACGATCGCCGACGCCAGGAGTCCGATCGCTGCCGCCAGGCACGCCCAGGCCCACACGTCGCCGAGACGCCCGTACACCGTACTGCGTGAATCGAGCGGGAGTTCGGCCGCAAGCCAGCCCGAGTGGCGAACCCGGACGTTTCGACCGTGTCCCGTGACGTGCAGGGGGCTGATGAGGCGTCCCGACGAGTCCACGGCCGCGGTCACGCCCGTGTTCACCGACCGCACGAGGGGCACGCGGTTCTCGATGCAGCGGAAACGCGCAATCTGCAGGTGCTGCCACCGCCCGGCGTCGTGGGCCGCGAACCACCCGTCATTGGACACGTTCACGAGGATGTCCACCCGCTTGCGCCCGGCGTCGTAGATCATGGCCCGGCACACGCGGCCCACGGTGTCCTCGAAGCAGATCGGGGTGGCCACGGTGAGATCGTCGGGAAGCTCCAGACGCGTGAGATCGGAGCTGGAGTCGAGATTGAAGCTCATCCCGGTGGCGCCGAGCGCCAGCAGCTTCCGCTCGAGCCACGGCCAGGCCGAGATGTACGGCATGGTCTCGCCGAAGGGCGTGAGAAAGAACTTGTCATACCGCTGGTAGGGCGGCGCCCCCGTGACGAGATACACCGAGTTGAAGTGGCGGTCCCAGCGCAGCTGCCCCTGGTCGACCTCCAGGCCAAGGTACGACGGCGAACCCACGAGCATCGGCGTGCCGAGACGCTCGGCGAGCCCCGTCAGGGCGTCGCGGAACAGCGCCGCCTCGTTGAAGCCGAACTCGGTCAGCCACCGGATGGTCTCCGGTTCCAGGCCGAATCCGGGGAACATCGTTTCGGGCCAGATGACGAGGTCGGGACTGGTGTCAACCGCAGCCGCAGCCTGCTCGGTCAGCTCGATGAACGACGCGAGGTCCGTCGCCTGCTGATCGACCGTCCAGACCTTCTTGTTGTCCTGGGGGTGGTTGGTCTGGACGGCCAGAACGACCGGGCCCGGCTCGTCGGGGGCCGCCGCGATCCGCCAGGCACCGTAGAGAAGGTTGGCGCCGTGAACGGCGATGGTGGCGGCGACGGCCGCCAGCAGCGTCCGCAGCGGCAGCGTGCCGCGCCGGAGTCGAAGGGCGTCGACCACGAGTCCCGCCACCATCACGACCAGAAAGCTCACGACGTAGGTTCCCAGCAGGTCCGCCGACTGCGTGAGCGGCGGCCACTGGACGGCGGGGTGGGCGGCGAGAAACCACGGGTAGCCGTCGAACAGCAGCTCGCCCCGGAGGCACTCCAGCCCGACCCAGATCACGGGAACGAGCAGCGTTGCGGGGAGACGGGCCAGCCGCCGGTCGTCGTGGACCAGACGCAGCACCCAGACGAAGCCCACGGCAAACAGCGAGAGGTAGACGCACAGGGCGGGGTACCCGGCGACCGTCACCGCGGTGAGCCACCGCTGCAGCCACAGCCACATGACCAGCTGTGTCACGAAGACCGCCACCATGACCGCCCGGATCGGGGCGGCCGAGAGGGCGAGCCGCGCCAGCGGCACGACCGAGACGAAGGTCAGCGGCCACAGGTTGAGCCGGGGATACGCCGCGGCGAAGAGCACCGCGTGCGCCGCCGCGAGGGCGGCGATCGCAAGCAGCTCGCGGCGCGGCGATGCGGCCGCGGGCGGTTCACTTGCCGGCATAGTCGATGATGCGACTGATCTCGCTCCGCAACTCGCTGCGGGGCACGACCCGGTCGATGAAGCCGCACTCAAGCAGGAACTCGGCCCTCTGGAACCCCTCGGGCAGCTCCTGGCGGATCGTCTGCTCGATGACCCGCGGCCCGGCAAAACCGATGAGCGCCTCGGGCTCGGCCAGGATCACGTCGCCGAGCATGGCAAAGCTCGCGGTCACGCCTCCTGTGGTGGGGTCGGTGAGCACCGAGATGAACAGCCCCCCCTGATCATCGAACCGCGCCAGTGCGGCGGAGGTCTTGGCCATCTGCATGAGCGAGAAGCCGGACTCCATCATGCGGGCGCCGCCGGAGCAGCTCACGACCACCAGCGGCAGGTCGCTGTCCGCCGCCTCGAGTATGGCCTGGGTGATCTTCTCGCCGACGACGGAACCCATGGAGCCGCCGAGGAACTCGAAGTTCATGGCGGCGAGGACGACCTTGCGGCCCTTGATGAAGGCGCTGCCCGTCTGCACGCCGTCGTTCTGGCCGGTCATCTTCTGCGCCCGCTGAAGCCGCTCGGTGTACGGTCGCAGGTCGACGAAGTTGAGCGGGTCCACCGGCGTCATGCGCTCGTTGAAGGGCTCGAAGCTGCCGGGGTCGGTGAGCTGGGCGATGCGGCGCTCGGCCGAGATCCGGAAGTGGTATCGGCACTCGGGGCACACCCACAGGTTGTTCTCGACCGACTTGCGGAACAGCATCGCCGCGCAGCGGGGACAGCGGATCCACAGACCCTCGGGAACGGCCTTCTTGCCCTTGGGGGCAAGCTCGGGACTGTCGGCCCAGGAACGGTTCGGAACCTGTGTCATGATCGGGCGGGTCGAAGCGTCCCCCGGACGTGGCCTGCATGGTCCCCGATCCACGCGGCCCGGTCCAGCCGGCCGGCCGGACGCGAGCCCGATCGTAGGACACCTCTCAGGACCCGTCTCACGCGGCGGGTCATACAGGTTTTTCGGGGAAATCGGGGCGAGGCACCAGTTTTTGGAGCCCGGAGCCGCGGGACTCTCCCCGGCACGGCCCTCTAGCTGTGGGTGTACTGGGAGCTTGCGACCTCGGCCAGGACATTGGCCATGTCCGGGGACAGCACGTACCGCTCCACCCGGGGGCGGTCCCTGACCATGGTCCACAGGTCGGCGGGCGGCCGGTCGGCGAGCCAGCACCGCAGCAGACCGAGCCCCAGGGCGTGCAGGACGACGACCACCTCGTCGCCGCGGGGCCGCCGCAAGAGCTTGGCGACGGTGGTGAAGATCCGCGCTCGCGCGTCGGACAGGTCCTCGCCTTCGGGCGGTGACAGCGACAGCGGGTCGTCCTGCCATTGCTTGTACCGCTTGGCAAACCGCTCGGCGAAGTCCTGGGTGGTGATGCCCTCGAGCACGCCGAGGTCCGCATCGGCCAGCCCCGACACGGACTTGGTCTTGGCCCCCACCACGGCCGCTGCGAGCTGGGCGGTCTCGTCGGCCGCGTCATCGGGCGGGTGGTACACGGCGGGGATCGACCTGCCGGCCAGGGCGGTGACATCGTGCGTGACCGCGGCGCGACCGTCGATGCTCAGCGGCAGCTCGCTGCGTCCGTGCAGCCGGTCCTCGGCATCCCACGTGGTCTCGCCAGACCTGATCAGCGTCAACAGGATGGACTTGCGCTTCGCGGCCATTCACTGCTTTCCGGTGAGCACGCTGTGGCCGCCGCGCAGAGCCGCGATCGACCGCGCGTAGTCGTTCGTGCCGAAGATGGCCGATCCCGCCGCCAGGACGTCGCAGCCCGCAGCCACGCACGCCGGCGCGGTCTCGGGGTTCACGCCTCCGTCAATCTCCAGACGCTGATCGGGCCGCAGTGTCGGCCGGATCGCCCGCGCCTTGCCCAGGACTTCGGGAATGAACGCCTGGCCGCCGAAGCCGGGGTGCACGCTCATGAGCAGCACGACGTCCACGTGCTCCAGAAACGGGACGATCTCCGACACCGCGGTCGGCGGGTTGAGCGCAAGCCCCGCCGTCATCCCCATGTTCCTGATGGTCGCCGCCAGGTCGATCGGATCCGCCACCGTCTCCACGTGGAAGGAGATGTGATCGGCGCCCGCCTCGGCGAAGAGGGCCACGAAGCGGGCCGGATCGGTGACCATGAGGTGCACGTCGAGCAGCGCCTGCGGCAGCTCGCGGCGAAGCGACTGGCACATGTTGGGACCCATCGTCAAGTTCGGGACGAAATGCCCGTCCATGACGTCAAAGTGCAGCAAATCGGCTCCCGCCTCCAGCGCAGACCGCGCCTCCTTGCCCATTTGCCCAAAGTCGGCGGCGAGCAGCGACGCCGCCACGAGGGGCGTTCTGGGGGGCATGGTGAGGAGATTCTCTACCGTCATCGCCGGGCCGGCTCCCCTGCGAAAAAGACCGACGCGGCGCCTCCGGGCGGCGCCGCCGGGGGAGCATACTCCCAAACGCAGCGGCCGTCAGCGCGGACTGGTCGACGCGCTGGACCGTGACGCCGCCTTGCGGTATCTCGCCAGCACGCGCTTGTACGACGCTTTCTCGTCCGGAATGGCCAGGAAGTACGCCCGCGTCTGAAGGGAGATGGCCTGCTCGTAATCGCCCTGGCGGGCGTGCACGACGGCCGCCGTGGCCAGGGCCTTCGGATCGCGCGGCCCCTCCAGCTCCAGCGCCCGCTTGGCCGCGGTCATCGCAATCTCCAATTCCCGCGGCGACGCGTTGAACTGGGGATCCTCAACGATCTTGTCCACGAGCATCTGCAGCGCGCCGGGGTCATCGGCGAAGAGCTCGCCGATCAGCTTCTTCTCGGCGTAGTCGTACGCCAGCTCCGGCTGGCCCATGTCCGCATACATCATCTCCATCCGCTCGATCGCGATCACCGCAAAGATACGCGGGTCCAACTCGATCACTTCGTCGTACGCATTCTTGGCCATTCGCCAGTTATTGACCTTTCGGGCGCGGCGGGCCGAGTCGAGCTTCGGCTGCGCCTGCTCCTGGAGCCTGGGGTCGAACCGTCCGGCCACGACCTGGGTGAGAATGTTCTCGAAATCGGCATCCTGCGGCAGGCCGATGTGCATGACCTTGCCCTTGCCGACGATGAACGCGATGGGCAGGTCGGAGAGACCGGCCTTACGCACCCACGCGCGCTGGGTGGAGTTGCGTCGATCCGCGCCGAGCGCGAAGCTGAGATTCTTCCGCTGCTGGCTGGCGAAGCTCCCCAGGGCATCGACGTCGTCCGCCGAGATGACGACGATCTTGAGACCGCGATGGCCGTACAGCTCCGCAAGCCGCTCGAGCCGGGCCATCGTATTGCTCTGGGCCTGCGCGCTGTCCCAGAACATGACGACGTAGACGCCCTCGGGCGTCAGGGTGACGGCCTCGCTGTTGATCCACGCCTCGACCTCGATCCCCGGCGCCGGGTCGCCAACCTTGAGGGCCTCCCCCCGCTGCCCCACGGCAACGTCATGTGCGAACAGAACCGACGCGACGACCAGCAGACTTGCCACACGCATGCTGACTCCCTTCGTTCGTTTCGAGGGGGATTCTACGCGTCGTCGAGCAGCTCGACCGACTCGAATCCGCCGCCCTCCAGCAGGCGGAGACTGGCTCCTCCCCCCGTGGAGACGTGGGTGATTCGATCGGCGAGCCCGAACGCCTCCACCGCCGCCGCGGTGTCACCCCCGCCCACGACGGTGACCGCCGCGTGGGCGGTCGCCTGGGCGATCGACTCCGCGACAACGCGGCTGCCCTTGTCGAAGGGCGGCGTCTCGAAGACGCCCACGGGGCCGTTCCACACGATGGTGGCTGCCTCCTGCAGCACGCTGGCGAACGCCGCGCACGTTTTCGGACCGATGTCGAGACCCATCCAGCCCTGGGGTATCGCGTCCTGGAACACCTCGACCGGGGTGTCGCCCCCCATCGTGGTACCGCAGACGTGGTCGGTGGGCAGGATGATCCTGACGGCGCCGTGATCGAGGAGGCCGCGGGCGGTGTCAAACATGTCCGTCTCCACGCGGCTGGCGCCGACGTCGCTCCCGCCGGCGGCGAGGAACGTGTAAGCCATTGCGCCGCCGACGAGGATCGTGTCGACGCGTCCCGTGAGATTGCGGATCGCGCCGAGCTTGTCCGACACTTTGGCCCCGCCGAGGACGGCGACGAAGGGATGCTTCGGTCGGGTGAGGGCCTCCGACAGGTAACGCAGCTCCTTGTCCAGCAGCAATCCCGCCACCCGCGGTCGGCCGCTCATGACGCGTGGGACCGCCACCATCGACGCGTCGCTGCGATGGGCGGACCCGAACGCGTCGTTGCAGTAGACGTCGCCGTAGGCGGCGAGCTGCGCGGCAAAGGCAGGGTCGCCGTCCTTCTCGCCCGGATTGAAACGGAGGTTCTCCAGCAGCAGGATCTCGCCGTCGGCGAGCGCCGTCACCAGCCGGGCCGTCTCGGCCGAGACGCAGTCGCCGGCGGCGAACCGCACCGTCAGTCCCCCGAGCAGTTCGCCGAGCCGTCGAGCCGCGGGAGCGAGGCTCAGGGTGGGATCGGGCCCGCCGTCGGGCCGGCCGAGATGGCTCATGAGCACGAGCCGGCCCCCGCCGTCGACCACACGCCGAATACTCGGCAGCGCCATCCGGATCCGCCGGTCATCCGTGATGACCCCGCGCTCGTCAAGAGGGACGTTGAAGTCCACACGCATGAGCACGCGTTTGCCGGCGACCTCCACGTCGTTAATCGTCTGTTTCGCCACCGTCGATCCTGCGCGATGCGTGCGCGTCAAACTGCTGCCGTCCCTGACTCTCTCTTGCTCGTGGCTCATCGCTCATGGCTGATGGCCAATCGGCACTTCGCTCTCGCCGCCTACTGTTCCCCGTGACTCCCATCGTACTCATCCTCGGCCCGACCGCGGGGGGCAAGACCGAGCTGGCGATCGAGCTGGCTCAGCGGCTGCCCGGCGAGTGCATCTGCGCGGACTCGATGCAGGTGTATCAGGGCATGGACATCGGGACGGCCAAGCCGACGCCGGCGCAACGGGCCCGCGTGCCCCACCATCTGCTCGATCTCGTGCCCCCGACGCAGGACGGGTTCTCGGTGGACACGTGGATGCGTCTGGCCGAAGAGGCCGTCCAGAACATCCGCGGCCGCGGCCTCTTTCCGATCGTGGTGGGTGGAACCAACCTGTACGTGCAGGCATTGCTCGAAGGTCTCTTCGAGGGACCGCAGCCCGATCCCGATCTGCGGGCCCGACTCGAGTCGACCGACCTCGCCGGTCTGCGACGGCGGCTGGAGACCGTGGATCCCGTCGCCGCCCGCCGCATCCACCCCAACGACCGCAAGCGGACGGTCCGGGCCCTCGAGGTGTACGAGCTGACCGGCGGCCGCATCAGCGATCTCCAGGCACAGTGGTTCCGTGGTCCGCCCCGCCGGGACGTGCGGATCATCGGGCTCGACTACTCGGTCGAGGCGATCAACCGCCGGATCAACGCCCGAGTGAGAGCCATGATCGGCAACGGGCTGGTCGAGGAGGTGCGGCGTCTGCTGGACGCCGGGGGCCTGGGGCGTCAAGCCGCCGAGGCACTCGGATACCGCCAGATCCTCGATCATCTCCGTGGCCGCACGAGCCTCGATGAGGCCGTCGAGCAGATCAAGATCCGGACCCGCCGCTACGCCAAGCAGCAGCGAACCTGGCTGCGGCGGTTCGCCGCCCACCCGCAGGCGAGCTGGATCCGCCCCGACGATCTGTCGATGCCCCATCTTGTCGAAAAGTCGTTGTCAGCGGCCCTGGCGCCGCCGAAAACGGCGTTTCCTTCGGGCCTGCCGGAGGGCGTTTCGGAAAGACTTTCTTGACGAGCCCTGTTTGAACGATCAAATACTGCCGCCTACGGTCCCCGCGATCCCCACGAGATGGCCAAGAAGTCACCAACTCGAAAGACCACGAAGCGCAGCAAGCCGGCCGCGGGCAAGCACCTGGTCATCGTCGAGTCGCCGGCCAAGGCCAAGACCATCAACCGCTACCTTGGCGCCGGATACACCGTGCAGGCCTCGGTGGGGCACGTGCGTGACCTGCCCCGAAAGGCACCCAAGGGCTGCAAGCAGCCCGTGCCCGGCGTCGACATCGAGAACCACTTCGAGCCGACCTACGAGGTGCTCCCGGCCAAGAAGAAGACGCTCACCGCCCTCAAGAAGGCGGCCAGGGAGGCCGCCGACATCTGGTTCGCGACCGACCTCGACCGGGAGGGCGAGGCCATCGCCTGGCACCTGGCCCAGGAGCTGGGGGTGGATCCCGCTCAGGCCAAGCGGGTGATCTTCAACGCCATCACCAAGAGCCAGATCGAGCACGCCTTCGCCAACCCTCACCCGATCGACATGTTCAAGGTCAACGCCCAGCAGGCCCGGAGGATCCTGGACCGGATCGTCGGGTACCAGGTCTCGCCGCTGCTGTGGAAGAAGGTGGCCCGGGGGTTGAGCGCCGGCCGGGTCCAGTCCGTGGCCCTTCGCCTGGTCGTCGAGCGGGAGCGCGAGATCCGCGACTTCATCCCCAGCGAGTCGTGGCGGGTGACGGCGCGGCTGGCCTGCAATCCCGATGACGCCCGGGCGCTCACGACCGCATGGGCCGAGTTCGTCGCGGCCGAGACCGACGAGCGCGGCAAGGGCCCGACCATCAGGACGCAGAACGCTTGGCTCTCGGATCACGCCGCCATCAAGGCCGAGCTCGTGGAGCTGGACGGCGGCAAGTTCGAACTCGGCTGCCCCGCCGACGACCCCCAGGACCTCTCGGCTCGCGTCGAGCTCGTGGCCGAGGCCGTGGGTCTGGAAAACGTCACCGTCAAGAGCACGCCGAACCCCAACGGCAAGGGACCGGCCGTCACGCGGCGCACGGTCGAGGCCACGGTCGACCCGCGGGCCCGCTACCGGATCTCATCCATCTCGACGAAGCGAAACGCAAGCCGGCCGTCACCGCCCTTCATCACGGCGAGCCTGCAGGCGGCGGCCGCGTCGAGCCTGGGCTTCGGGGCGCAGCGGACGATGCGGGTCGCCCAGGGTCTCTACGAAGGCGTGGAGATCCCCCGCGAGGGGCAGGTCGGCCTCATCACCTACATGCGTACCGACTCGACGCACCTCAGCGATGAGGCGATCGAGCAGGTCCGCGCGTACGTCGGCGAGCGTTTCGGTGACGCGTACCTTCCCGACAAGCCCACGGTGTTCAGCAAGTCCGCCAAGGCCCAGGAGGCGCACGAAGCGATCCGCCCCACCGACATCCTGCGGGACCCCGACCAGCTCGCCCATGCTCTGACCGCGGATCAGCTCAAGCTGTACCGGCTCATCTGGAGACGGTTCGCCGCCTGCCAGATGACCGCCGCCCAGTGGGACACCACGACGGTGCTGCTGGAGCGTTGCGACCAGGCCACGGGAGCCGTGCTCAAGTCGTCGGGGCGGGTGCTCGTCTTCGACGGCTTCTATCGGGTGACCGGCGTCCCGGCCAACGGTGAGGAGCAGCTGCTGCCGGAGCTGTCCGAGCAGCAGGAGCTCGCCCCGTTCTCGATCGACCCGGAGCAGGTCTTCTCCAACCCGCCGCCGCGGTACTCCGAGGCGTCGCTCGTGAAGGAGCTGGAGAAGGACGGCATCGGCCGGCCGTCCACGTACGCTTCGATCATCGAGGTCATCCAGGAGCGCAAGTACGTCGAGCAGATCGAGCGACGCTTCCACGCCACCGACCTCGGCGAGGTCGTCACCGTCAAGCTCATCGAAGGGTTCCCCCACCTGATGGACCTTGGCTACACCGGCCAGATGGAGGCGGAGCTGGACAAGATCGAGGACCAGCACACCGACTGGACCACGATGCTTGAGAACTTCTACGGGCCCTTTGCCGAGGACCTGGAGAAGGCGCACGAGACCATGGTCCACGCCAAGGCCGAGACGCAGCCGGCGTTGTATAAGTGCCCGAAGTGCGACAGCCGCACCTGCTACCGCTTCGGCAAGAACGGGCGCTTCCTGTCGTGCACCGCGTACCCGGACTGCGACTACGCGGCACCGATCGACCGGCAGGGGCATCCGATGCTGCCGGAGAAGGTCGACGTGAAGTGCCCCATCGACGGATCCGAGATGGTGCTGCGTAACGGCCGCTTCGGGCCGTTTCTCGCCTCCGTCAACTATCCCGACGTCGAGTACGTCATCAACATCGACAAGAAGGGTCGCCTCAAGTATCCGACGCCCCCGCCGCTGCTGACCGACCTGCCCTGCCCCAAGTGCGAATCGCCGCTCAACCTCCGCCGCGGCAAGCGGGGACCGTGGCTCGGCTGCTCGACCTTTCCGAAGTGCAAGGGGCGTTCCGCCTGGACGAAACTGCCCCAGGAGACACGCGACACGCTGCTGGCGAAGCTGGAGAAGGAGGAGCGGAACCATCCGGAGATCGTGATCGAGCGGCGTGACGGCACTCGGATCGAGCCGGACACCCCGGTCAGCGATCTGGTCCTCCCCGGCGGAGAGGCGAAGCTCGAGCTCTACGACGAGCCGATACCGCGGGCGAAGTCGGCATGACCGTGCGTCTGCGGGCCCCCGACCGCCGCCGCCAGCTGCTCGATGCCACACGGCCGCGTTTTGCCCGCAGCGGATACCGGGGCACGACGACCGCCGAGCTGGCGAAGGCCGCAGGCATCACCGTGCCGATCCTGTACCGTCACTTCGACGGCAAGCTCGACCTTTTTCTCGTGCTCATCGACGACGCGGCGTCGAGCCTGCTCGAGTCGTGGCGGCACGCCGTCGAGACCGTCGAGGATCCCCGCCGCCGCCTGGCTGCGCTCATCGACGTCACGGCCGCGTCGGGCAGCTCCGCCGAGGCGCGGGTGCTGCTTCGGGCGATGAACGAGCAGGAGAGTGAGCCGGCCATTGCCGCGACACTCCGACGCGCCGTGCGCCGGCTGCACGGGCTCCTCGCGGCGGAGCTGCGGCGGTCGAGGGTGCTCGACGCCGAGACGCCCGCGGCGGCGGTGGCCTCGCTGCTGCTGCAGCTTTCGGTCGGCTCAGCCCTGCTCCCCGCGGGGCGGGCCGCCACGCGGGGGTTGATCAGCCGGGTGCTCGATCTCGAGTCCGACTGACGGGCGGGCGACGCTCGACGGCTCGACGACCGGGACCCGACCCCCGGGATAGAAGACCAGCAGGATGCCCAGGCACGCGACCGAAGCCCACAGGGGCACGCTGAACAGCGTCGTGTAATCCAGCGCACCGTCCACCGTGGCGAGCCGCGGCACGACGCTCGTGGCGATGTAGCTTCCGGCGATGATGCCCACGCCGACGATCACGAGGTTGAACAGGCTCTGGGCGCTGGCCCGCACGTCGCCGGTGGTCTGCTCGTCGACGACCATGAACGCGACGAAGATGAAGCACCCGAAGCACAGCCCGTGCAGGGCCACGCCGGCGATGAGAATCCCGACCTCCGGCAGCCCCGTCCACTCGGCGATCCGGCCGACGTACGCGAAGATCGCCATACGCAGCGCGTAGGCCACGATGCCCACCGTCAGCAGGTTCTTGCGGCTGACTTTCTTGGCGATCAGCGGGATCAACGAGAGCACCGCGATCTCCGACATCTGGCCGATCGTCATGAGACCGCCGCCGCCGACGCCGAAGAAGTCATTGATCACGGTGGCGGTGCGCGACTGGAAGGCGCCTAGAAACTCGGCGGTGTGCACGAAGTAAAACTGGTGAATGCAGCTGATGGGTATGGCGAGAACGAACAGCGTGAGCAGCGGGTTGGACTTGATCTCACCAAGCGCTTCCATCGTGGCATTGGACTGCGTGCCCTTCGAGGGAGGCGTATGCGGCAGGGTCAGGCAGTACAGGCCCAGGAGTATTCCGAGCAGGGCACTGAGGCGGAACGCGTCCGCCATGCCGGCGTACTGTGCGGCCCGCTGCGCCTCGACCGACGCGTCGGCGGGCGTGTGATGGTGCGCCAGCCACTGCCCGATGGCGATCCCCACCACGATCCAGCCCACGGTCCCCCACACCCGAACCCGGCCGAAGTCCCGATCGCGGTCGGGCAGATGGTGAAACGAGATCGAGTTGGTCAGCGGCAGCGTGGGCGAGTAGATCAGCGAGTAGAGCAGCGAGAAGCCCAGGAAGGCCCAGTAGCTCTCCAGCCAGGCGAGCTGCCAGACGAGCAGGCCGCCCAGGACGTGGCTGATGGCCAGGAACTTCTCGGTGGAGAAATACCGGTCGGCGATCTGGCCCGCCACCCACGGCGCCACCAGCGCGCCCACGGCGCCGACCATGAACATGTGACCGATCTGGTCGCCCGTAAACCCCCGGTGATTCGCCAGGTATGGCCACAGCAGCGGCAGCCACGCCCCCCAGATGGCATACTGGAGGAACATCATGATCGAGAGTCGGAGGCCGAGTCCGGGGGTGCTCACTGTCGTCACGCGATGATACCTTGACCGCGATGACGACGCCGTGGTGGGAAACGTTCTTCGACGAGACGTACGCGGACTTCGGTCTGGCCGCGGCCGACCCCGAGCGCGTCGCCGCGATCGTCGAGTTCCTTCTGAAGACGCTCGACCTCAAGGCCGGCGACCGGCTGTTCGACCAGTGCTGCGGGATCGGGCGGCTGAGCCTGCCGCTCGCCCGACGGGGCCTGCGTGTTGTGGGCGTGGACCAGGTGGCCGGGTATCTCGAGCGAGCGCGGGCGGCGGCCGCAAGCATGGACCTTCCGGTTGAGTGTCACTGCGCCGACGCGATGGCGTTCGTCGCCGATCCCCCCTGTCACGGGGCCGTCAACTGGTTCACGAGCTTCGGCTATCACGAGGACGATGCGGTCAATGTCCGGATGTTCCAGCGGGCGTATGAGTCGCTGCGGCCGGGCGGCCGCTATGCCGTCGACTACATCAGCATGCCCATGGTCTTCGCGCGGTTCCAGACGCGGCACTTCACCGAGAAGGAGCCGGGCGGAGTGATCGTGCTGGAGGAGCCGAAGCCCGATTTCGCGCGGGGCATGATCGAGTCCGAGTGGACGTTTCTGCACACCGACGGCCGCCGCGACCGGCGCCGCGTCTCCACGCGTATCTACATGCCCCACGAGATCGTCGCGCTGCTGCGTCGATGCGGCTTCGGCGCGATTGAGCTCTACGGCTCGACCGGCGGGGAGCCCTTCGATCGTCTCAGCCCGCGCTGCATCGCCGTGGCCAGGAAGTGAGCTCGGCTCAGGCCGACTCGCGCCAGTCGTCGCGCATGGGCCGCACCGAGCTTCCGCAGCGCAGTCGCTGGCAGAGGGCGGCGAGCCGCCGAACGGGCCCCTCGACGTCCTTCCTGGACTGTGACGTGTCGAGGGCAGTGAGCGCGTCGCGGGCCGACTCGGTCACGGAATCGAAGCCGAAGCCGGCGCCGGACCCGATCAGATCGAGGCACAGCTCGCGGATGGAGGCCAGCTCGTCGGTCTCGAGCGCCTTCTCCAGCAGGGCGGACTTCCACTGCGCCTCGTCCACGAAGTCGGCGATCAGCTCCGCCATCCCCGGCTTGTCCTCCAACGTGCTGTAGATGGGTCGATCGACACTCGGCGTCTGGAGCCACTCGGCCAGCAGCGACGCGAGGTAGGCAGGGTGGTAGGGCTTGCCGATGATCTCGTTCGCCCCGGCCGCCCTGGCCTCGGCGAGGCGGGCGGGCGCGTTCTCGGCGGTGATCACGATGATGGGGCCGCGGAAGTCCACCTTGCGGATCTGCTTGATCATGCGGACCGCGTCGTTCTCGAGATTGAGGTCGCACAGCATGATGTCGAAGGAGCGGCGGCGCACCGAGTCAATGGCAGCCCCCGGCGTCTCGACCATCGTCAGGTTGAGGCCGGTGACGCTCAGATGGTGGGTCATCAGCTTGCGATCCGACGACGACTGGTCTACCACGAGCACGTCCCCCTCCAGGGCCGGAAGCTCCATGGTCTGATCCCGCGCGTCGATCTCGCCCTCGTCCATCTGCGGCAGCAGTGACTGGGGGTCCACCTCCTGAGTGAAGCGAATCCCCACCTCGTGATAGGCGCCCTCCACGTGACGGCAGTGGACGATGACGCCGTTGACGGCGAAGGGCGTGCCGTCGTGGCGGGGCAGGACGATCTTGCACTCCGAGCCGGGGTGGATGTAGCCCCCGTGGATGCACGAGAGGCCTCCGGCCGAGATATTCCGGGCGCAGACGAGATATCGGCCCACCCCTCCCGCGGGATGCTGAACCAGTATCGCGATATCGGACATCCGGTACTCCCACCGCTTGAAACGGCGGCGATCGCGTCCCGACCGGCCTGCGGGCGCTTCGTCCAGCCGGCACAGCAGCTTGCTGCGCTCGGCGCTGTTCAGACGCACATGGCTGTGAAAAGCGTCCGAGGACATGCAGATCTTCCCCTCCGAGAAGCGCAGACAGATACGGCAGCTATCGGCCATTTGCCGTGCCGACTTCTCCCCCCGATCCCCCGACCCCGCCCCTTGTCGCGCCCGACAGGACCTACAATGCGGCCGCCATGATCGAGCGGCACTCCACCAGACAGGTCAGCGTCGGGGACGAACGGACGGGCATCGTGAAGATCGGCGGCGACGCGCCGGTCGTGGTTCAGACGATGACCGCCGGCTACACCCACGAGATCGACGCGTGCGTGGCCGAGGTCAACCGACTCGCGGCCGCCGGGGCCGAGCTCGTGCGTGTCGCGGTCCCCGAGCGCAAGGACACCGCCGCTCTGCCCGCGATCATCGAACAGACGTCGGTGCCTCTCGTGGCCGACGTGCACTTTCACTACAAGCGCGCCCTGGAGGCGGTGGAGGCGGGTGTCCACAAGATCCGGCTCAACCCCGGCAACATCGCCGACCGCGAACAGGTCAACAGCGTCATCGACGCCTGCCGGGAGGCCGCGATCCCGATCCGAGTCGGCGTCAACGAAGGCTCCATCGTCGAGCGCAAGGACAAGCAGAAGCGGCTGCAGGAGCTCGGCAAGTTCTTCTCCGGGCACACGCAGGGGCACCTCATCGCCCTGATGATCACCAGGCTCGAGGAGTACATGGACATCTTCGATGCGCGTGACTTCCACGATGTCGTCATCAGCGCCAAGTCCATGGACGCGTCGCTGGTGATCGACGTCTACCGGGAGATCGCCAGGCGGTTTGACTATCCGCTGCACCTGGGCGTCACCCACGCCGGCCCGCGGGAGACCGGAGCCATTCGCAGCGTGGTGGCCCTGGGGGCGCTGCTGGCCAACGGCATCGGCGACACGATCCGCATCAGCTACGCCAGCGATCCGGTGTATGAGGTCGAGGACGGGCTGGAGATGCTCTACTGCCTGGGCCTGCGGACACGCAAGGGCGCCGAGCTGATCGCGTGCCCGACCTGCGGTCGGATCCAGGTCGATCTGTTCACGCTCGTGCAGGAGGTCAGACGCAAGCTCGCCGACGAGATCGACCTGCCGGTGAAGGTCGCGGTGATGGGGTGCGTGGTCAACGGACCCGGCGAAGCGGAGGGCGCCGACGTCGCCGTGTTTGCCGGCGACCGGCGCGGCATCATCTACGTGCAGGGCGAGCGTGTGGCCAACGTGCCGGAGTCCGACATCCTGGACCGGCTTCTCGAGGAGTGCCGCGGCTTCCAGGAGAAGGTCCGCTGCGGCGAGGCGAAGCTGGGGGATAAGAAGGTGCAGATCATCCCGCCGGATCCGGTCGGCGAGCTGGGCAGCGGCTTCGACAAGATCGCGGCGCATCAGGTGGAACAGGTCACCGTCGGTCGGACGTAAGGGCTCCCGGCAGCTCATGCGGACCACCTGCCCGACCATCCTGCTGTGTGTGGCCCTGGCCGGCTGCTCGTCCGGTCCGCCCAACCCGTCCTTTCCGGTCACGACGCGGCAGGCCAAGACGATCCTGCGTGAGATGCGTGCGGACCCCCGGCCCCTGGATCGTCCCGTGGTCGTGATCGCGGGGCTGCTCGATCCGGGTCTGGCCGTTTCCAGCATGGCCGGCACGCTTCGCAAGGCGACCAACGGGGGCGATGACGTGACGACCGTCACGTTCTTCAGCCTGACCACGGGGACGTTCGACGGCTGCCGCGACTACCTGATCCGTTCCGTGGACGAGGCCTTCGGCGACAACGGCACCGATCAGACGATCGAAGTGGACGTCATCGGCTTCTCGATGGGCGGGCTCGTGGCCCGCCATGCGAGCCGGCCTCGCGACGACGGCAAGCGGCTGGCGATCCGTCGGCTGTTCACGATCTGCACGCCGCACCGGGGTGCCCGCATGGCCGACCTCCCCACCCTCGACCGGCGGGCCAAGGACATGCGGGCCGGCTCGCCGTTTCTGGCCGAGCTCGACGAGGCCCTCGCCGAAGCCGACTACGAGCTCTACACCTACACCCGGCTCGGCGACTGGATCGTCGGCGAGGAGAACGCCGCCCCGCCGGGAGAGACACCCTGGTGGGTGCCGACGCCGCCTTTCTCGTTCGCCCACCTCAATGCCGTCACGGATCCGCGGATCACGGCGGACATCGCGCGGCGTCTGCGCGGCGAGGAGCCGCTGGCCGCCACGCCGCCGGCTCCCTTTGACGCCGAGGGCGGCCCCGAACCGTCCAACGCGGGGCTTGAAGTTCCGCTCAAACCGGGATTTGACGGGGCCGGGGCCGCGGGAGGCACGTAGGTAAACACGGCGGGGGCCTGCGCCCCTAGGATAGTGCGTTGGTGGGGGCAACTGACACCAAGGAGGCCTTCCATGAAGACGCATGACGGCCGTGAGGGGTTCACGATCATCGAGCTGCTGGTCGTGATCGGCATCCTCGCCCTGCTGGTCGGCCTGCTGCTGCCGGCTCTCTCCGGCGCCCAGAAGAAGAGCCTCAAGAACTCGGAGATGAACTCGCTGCGTCAGATCGGGCTCGGGTGGAACCTGTACGCCAACTCCAGCCAGGACAAGCTTCTGCCCGGCTACCTGCAGGACCTCGTGCAGGCGGACTGGAGGGTGTCGTACGACTTCATGGACGGCTCGACGATGCCGGCCGCGCTGGCGCAGGCCTGGACGTGGCGGCTGCTTCCGTATCTCGACTACAACCACAAGATGGTCCACGGCTACCGCGACGAGCCGGACTTCAACCCGACCCTGCTCAACCGTGACAACGTGATCAACATGCCCGAGATCGCCGACGAGGCGCTGGCCATCGCCGAGCAGCCCGCCTTCGGCTACAACGCCTACTACTGCGGCGGATGGTGGGAGATGGAAGGTGACGTCCCCCGCTACCGCTTCTACGACGCGACGGTCGCGGACGACAAGTACGTCAACGTCGTGGTCCGCTCGGTGTCGACGATCCGGCGCTCGAGCGACCTGATCATCTTCTGCTCCTCGGCGCGGCTGCCGGGCGACGGCATTTACCGCAAGTTCCCCAACGACATTCCCGGCTCACACGTCGTGGTGCCACCGTATCTCGGAGACGTGCAGCAGTGGGCGTCGTCCTGGGGCAATCCCGGCGGCGCCGAGGGATTCGGGCCGTCGGCCGACGTGGCTCAGCACCAGTCCCCGGACACCGGCCCGCCCACGCTGACCTGGGGCGAGCTGGATCCGAACACGCTTCGCACCAAGATCGAGACGACCCCGCCCATCGGCCGCTACAACGCGCTGGCCGCCACGCTCTACGCCGACGGCCACACGGACACGAACAAGCCCGGCGCGCTGATGGACATGCGCAAATGGATCGACAGCGCGCCCAGCGGGTTCTTCCGGCATCGATAAGCAGCGCTGCATTTGGCCATCCGGCCGACACCCGCTCCAGCACTGATCGTGCGTGTGGGGCGGGAAGCCGCTCGCCTGCTACGGGGCGGCCATCCTGATCTGCTGGCGGACCATCTGCCGGATGCTCTGCAGCTGGGCGGGGCTGATCGCCGACGCGCGCAGGTTCACCTCGAAGGCGGTGAACCACTGCTCGTCCGCCGGGTGATAGCTGAGCTGCTCGGCGAGCCGCTCGCCCAGGTCGGGCATGTGAGCCGCACCGTAGAGGATCGCGATCGAGCCCACCTCGGGCTCCTGGGCCAGGATCTCCTTGAGGTCGTCGAGGACCACCTGGTTGCGCTGATCGATCAGCACGTCGCCGAACCCCGGTCCGTACTGCTGAAGACTCTGCTCCAGGAACGCCTCGTCGGAGAACAGCTCGATGAGCATCACCTTCAGTGCATCGGCGATCGCGCCGTCGAAGAACACATCGGCGACGCGGACCAGCCGCAGCAGGAACAGTGCGATCCGGCCCGGCAGCGACGAGCCCGCCAGGCTTCCCTCCAGGACGTCGAACGCGACGCCACGCTGCTCCAGGGCCCGCTGGAGCTGATCCATCGCCATGTCGCTGCACCGGAAATGCGGGCGGTCATAGTCGATCGCGTCCAGCTGGAACGCCAGCCCCAGCGCCTTGGCCAGCGCCGACTGGAGGTTGTCCTGCTCCGCCCCCGCGAACACGGGCGGCACGGGCGTCTCGTGGGTCACGTCGAGGTCGGCGGCCTCCCCCGTCCCCCCGACGCGCCGATCGGCACCGAGGCTGGTCAGCACGAAGCCCCGCTCATCGAGCCGATACGTCGTGGGTCGGCCCCAGGCATCGATGCGAGCCTCGGCCAGCCACTGACTCAAGCGGGGGTCGCGGCGGGCGGCGAACGCCTCCAGGTCGTCGAGGCTCGGTGGGTACCGGGCATGCTCGCGGTGGAATGTGGCGAGCACGCCCGCCAGAAACTCCATCGCCGCCCGCGTGCTGCCGACACGCTCGGCGTCGGTGGCGCCCCCGGCCCCACCCGTGCCCGCGGGCTTGACGGACTCATACAGCACGAGATCCTGGGCGTCGAGCAGCTCCTGCAGATCCTCGTACAGCTCCGCCTCGGCGATGTGGGCCACGCCCACCAGAACCACCATCGGCCCGGGCCCGGCCGGGACGAATGTCCGGGCCGCGACCTCCAGGGCGATCGACCGTCCCGGCTCCTCGGCGGTCCGCAGGTACGAGGCGTCCACCACGCTTGGGACCGCACGTGGCGGCGGGTCGTCCTCGACGGGACGTGCCGTGGCGGCGCAGACGACAGCGAGGGCCGCGGCAAGGCCCCACGTCACGTTCAGGCGATGTTCATGCATCCCGGGCTCCCGCAGGTCGTTCGGCCGTCTCTTCCCCGGACCGGCTATCGGCCGATTCCTCATCGCCCTCCGCGGCAAGGTGCAGCTTGGAGCGAGGGACGACGACCTGCGGCCGGGGGCGGACGGCCAGCTCAGCCCCTTGTTGGGCGGCGGCGATCACCGATTCCACCCGACCCAGCGCCCGCTCCAGCTGCGCCCGGAAGATCATGTACGGGAACAGGGTCACCAGGGCCACCACCAGCCCCAGGGCCGTCGTGAGCAGGGCCTCGGCGATCCCCAGCGACACCGCGCTGGGATCCGTCAGGGGCGCCCCGTCCGCAGGGCCGCTCAGCAGCGCAAACGAACGGATGATGCCCAGCACGGTCCCCAGGATCCCCAGCAGCGGGGCGGCCGTGATGATCGTCGACAGCGACACCATGAATCGGTCGAACCTCGGCCGCTGCAACTCGACCGCCTCCACCGCCACCGCGTCGCTGCTGCCGTGCTCGACGAGGTGCCGCACCACGCCGGCATACGGCGAGTGGTCCGACTTCAGCAGCATCTCCGCCAGCGCGCCGTCACCGCGGCGAAACGCCTCCTTGACCTGCACAAGCCGCTGGATCCGGTTCCGCCGATGCAGGGCGGCCCAGAACCAGACGCGTTCCAGGATGAGGGCGATGCTCACGACGCTGAGCACCAGCAGCGGCAGCATGATCACGCCGCCGCGCTCGATGAGAAGTGCAAGCTCGTCGAACATCGTGCCCATGATACGCCACCCGGCTGGGACGCGGAACGACCGGGTCTGTACAATCGGGCAATGACTCGGACCGCAACCGAACCGTGTGTCGAGCCGGCGTGGGCGTGCGACCTCGTGCGGGAGGTCGAGGACGATCTGTCGCGGCGGATCAAGGCACTGAACGCCCCGCAGGCCCTGCAGGACGCGATTGCCTACGCGGTGCTTGGAAACGGCAAGCGGCTGCGGCCCGTGCTCACCCTGCTGAGCTGCGAGGCGGTGGGCGGCCAGCGCAGCCGGGCCAGGGCCGCGGCCGCGGCGCTCGAGCTGATCCACACGTTCAGCCTCGTCCACGATGACCTGCCGGCGATGGACGACGACGATCTCCGCCGCGGACGTCCCACGCTGCACGTGCACGCCGGCGAGGCCATGGCGATCCTGGCCGGCGACGTCATGATGTCGCTCGCGTTTGAGTGGATCGTGGAGGCGGGGCCGGACGCCGAGACCGCCAGTCGTCTGGTCCGAACCCTCTCCGAAGCGACCACCGCGATGATTGCGGGTCAGGTCTACGACACGCTGGGCAGCTTTCCGCCGGGGCACACCCGCCGGCAGCAGCTGGAGCTGGTGCATCGCAACAAGACGGCCGCGCTCATCCGGGCCGCGTGCCGGATGGGGGCCATCTGCGGCGGCGGCTCGCCGCAGCGTCTCGACGCCCTCTCGGCCTACGGCGAGGCCGCGGGGCTGATGTTCCAGGTGGTGGACGACCTGCTGGACGTGACCCAGACCACCGAGCACATCGGCAAGGCCGCCGGCAAGGACAGCTCGGCGGGCAAGCTCACTTTTCCCGGCGTTCACGGGACCGACGAATCGAGAAACGAGGTGGAACGGCTTCGTCGGGAGGCGCATCGCGCCCTGGAGCCGCTGGGCCGAGCCGCCGATCGACTGCTCGAACTCTGCGACTTCATGGCCGTACGAACGAGGTGACGGTACCCTATAACCGCCGTCTTTCGCGATCCGTGCGGCAGTCGGCCGATATGGAGGCCGGCCCGTTCACGATCGCGCGCGAGGCGTGATCCCCCCCGCCCCTGGGAGCCCCCACGCATGGACCTCAAGATCCTGCCCGGAATCAAGAACCCCGCCGACGTGCGCGCGCTGCCGATCGGCGAGCTGCCGCAGCTCGCCGCCGAGATCCGCCACGCGATCTGCGGCCAGATCATGAAAACGGGCGGCCACTTCGCTCCGAACCTCGGGGTGGTCGAGCTGACCATTGCCCTTCACTACGTATTCGATTTCAGCCACGACCGGCTGCTGTTCGATGTCGGTCACCAGTGCTACCCGCACAAGCTGCTCACCGGCCGCTTCCAGATGCTGCCGCGGCTCCGCCAGACGGGCGGGATGGCGGGCTTCCCCGACCCGCGTGAATCGGACTACGACCTCTTCTCGGTCGGCCACGCCGGCACCGCGATCTCCACCGCGGTGGGCATGGCCCGCGGCGATCTTCTCCACGGCGAGGCGTTCGACCCCAAGAGCAATCCCAAGGGACGGCACGCGGTGGCCCTCGTCGGCGACGCCAGCATCGTCAACGGCGTGGCCATGGAAGGTCTGAACAACGCCGGCACGCTCAAACGGCAGTTCCTGGTCGTCTTCAACGACAACGGGATGTCCATCGCCAAGCCGCAAGGCGCGCTGGCCGCGTACTTCGATCGCATCCGGATCAACCCCGCGTACCGCTCGATGAAGCAGGCCGCCAAGGACGTGGTCTCGCATCTTCCCGGTGGGTCGATCATCGGCGAGATGTATCACCGGCTGGGAGAGATGGCCAAGGACGCCCTCGCCGAGGACACCTGGTTCGAGAAGTTCGGACTGCTGACGATCGGCCCCATCGACGGCCACGACCTGCCGAGCCTCGTCGACATGCTGCTGGAGGTCAAGGAAATGGACCGGCCCATGGTCCTGCATGTGCACACCGTCAAGGGCAAGGGCTACGACTACGCCGAAGGCGATGCCACGACCTTCCACTCGCCCAAGCCCTTCAGCGTCCAGGGCTGCAAGGTCGAGCTCAAGGGCGGCGGGCACAGCTTCACCAGCGCGTTCGCCGATGCCCTGATCGACGTCATGCAGCGCGACGAGAAGGTGGTCACGTGCACGGCGGCGATGCCCGACGGCACCGGCCTTTCGAAGGTGATGCCGATGTTCCCCGACCGCTCGTGGGACACCGGCATCTGCGAATCGCATGCCATGGACATGATGGCGGGGCTGGCCAAGACCGGCTTCAAGCCCTTCTTTGCGGTCTACTCGACGTTTCTGCAGCGGGCCTTCGACCAGGCCTTCCAGGAGGTGGCGCTGCACGGGCTGCCGGTGCGTCTGTGCCTCGACCGGGCGGGGCTCGTCGGCGGCGACGGCGCCGTCCACCAGGGCTTCTGCGACATCAGCCTCCTGCGTGTGTTTCCCAAATCGGCCCTTCTGGCGGCCATGGACGAGCCGAGCCTGCGGGAGGCCCTCGAGTTCATGCGCAGCTACGAAGACGGGCTCAGCGCCGTGCGGTACCCGCGTGACAGCGTGAGCGATCTGCTGACCGACCGGCCGTGCCCGCCATTCGAGCTCGGCAAGGCCCGACCCCTGGTGGAGCACGAGCAGCCCGACATCGCGATCCTCGCCTACGGTGTCATGGCCGTCAACGTCATGCAGGCCCTCGACCATCTGCGCGACGAGTACAAGGTCAACGTGTACGACGCGCGTTTCGCGCGGCCGGTGGACATTGCCCTTCTGCGCTCGCTCCTGGAGCGAGCCGTTCCGATCGTCACCGTCGAGGACCACGGCGTCGAGGGCGGCTTCGGCTCGTGCGTGCTCGACGCGTGCCACGAGGCGGGGCTCGACACGCGGCCAATCACGCGTCTGGCCATCCCCAATCGCTGGATCTATCACGGCTCCCGCGGCGATCAGCTGGAGGAGTGCGGCCTGGATCCCGCCGGCATCGCCCGCGCCGTTCGCGCCGCGCTGGACACCACCCGCCGCGAGGTGCCGGAGGTGACGGTGACCGCCAAGGCCCGCCAGGCGGTGAGCCGGTAGGGCAACGCTCCCGGTGACCGCTACTTCCCGCCGCCGCGGTAGAACTTGATCTGCACGTTTTCCACGGTGGCCAGCCCCTCCGTGATGGCATCGTCGATCTCCGGACAGGCGAATCCGCCCGCGCCGACCAGCACCGCTCCGCCCAACCCGCCCGCCGTCACAGGCCCAGCCGCTCGGCATCGGCGCGGAGCGCGTCGATGCACGTCTGGATGTGCTCGGTGGGATCGACGCCGAGCTGCTCGATCCCCGTGCGGATGTCCTCGCGTGAGACCGCCGCCGCGAACGCCTTGTCCTTGAGCTTGTTCTTGACGGACTTCGGCTGCAGGTCCGCGATGCCCTGGGGCCGGACCTTGCAGCACGCGCCGATGAATCCCGCCAGCTCGTCCACCGCGAACAGCGTCTTGGCCATGGCGGACTCCCTGGGCACGCCGGAGTAATCGGCGTGGCCGAGGATGGCGTCGATGATCTCGTCGTCGACGTCGCCGCGCTGCCGCAGGTGCTCGACGCCGACGAAGGGGTGCTCCTCCCGCGTGGGGTGGCGGTCGTAGTCCATGTCGTGAAGGAGCCCCGCCACGACCCAGCGGTCCCGCTGCTCGGGATCGAGCTTGTCGGCGTAGGCGCCCATGCAGACCGCCACGCACTCCATATGCCCGCGCAACGCGACGCTCTGGGTCCACTCGTGCATCAGCTGGCGGGCCTCGTCGGGGGTCATGATGGCCGACATGGTAACGGCCTCCGCCGGCGAAACGCGACTAAGGTACGTGCAGGAGCCGACCCGATGTCATGTGCCGCCGTCGTGTGCCTGGCGTGCCTTGGGGCCGCACCGCCGCCCGATGGGGATCTTCTCACCGTCGCCGAGTCGAGCGGCTGGATGGCCACCGCCACCTACGACGAGGTCATGGAGCTGCTGCGGCGAATCGACGGCCGCAGCCGCATCATGCGGATCCGCGAGCTGGGCACCTCCGTGGAGGGCCGCCCGATCCCCCTCGTCATCCTGGCCGACCCCCCGGTGGAGACGCCGGCCGAGGCCCGCAGGCAGGGCAAGACGATCGTCTTCGCGCTTGGCAACATCCACGCCGGCGAGGTGTGCGGCAAGGAAGCCCTGCTCATGCTCACGCGGGAGCTGGCGCTGGAAGCGGACCATCCGCTGCTCGACAACCTCGTCATCGTCTTCGCGCCGATCTACAACGCCGACGGCAACGAGCGGTTCAGCCCGGACAACCGCCCCGGCCAGATCGGGCCGGCGGCGGGCATGGGCGAGCGGCCCAACGCCCAGGGTCTCGACCTCAACCGCGACCATGTCAAGCTGGAGAGCCCCGAGACGCGAGCCTTGGTCCGGTTCCTCACCGAGTGGGATCCCCACCTCACGATCGACACCCACACCACAAACGGCTCACGGCACCGCTACACGCTCACGTATGCGGCGCCGCTCAACCCGTCGGGCCCGTCCGAACCCATCGCCTTCGTGCGGGACACGATGCTCCCGGCGATCTCCCGCCGCCTGCGCGAGCGAACCGGCTACGAGACGTTCTTTTACGGCAACTTCGACGAGAACAGGTCCGTGTGGCGGACGTACTCGGCGCTGCCTCGCTTCGGCGGCCCCTACCGGGGATTGCGCGGGCAGATGTCGATCTTGAGCGAGGCATACGCCTACGCGAGCTACGAGGATCGGGTCCTGGTCACGCGGGAGTTCGTCCGGGAGGCCCTCCGGTTCGCGACAGAACAGTCGGCGGTCATTCAGGCCACCGCGCGGCGGGGGCGCCGAAGCGATGACGCCGACCCGCCGCCGGACGACACGGTCGGCATCCGTCACCGCGTCGCCGCCTTCAGCGAGCCGGCGACGATCCTCGGCTGGGCCACCGACACCGCCGAGACGCCGCAGGACTACACCGTGGTGCACCTGGGTCGCTTCGAGCCGACCGAGAGCGTGCGCCGCCCCTGGGCGTACGTCCTGCGTCCGGGACTCGACAACGTCATCGACAAGCTGCGTCAGCACGGCGTCGAAGTGGAGCCCTTCCAGGCCGCAGGCCACGTCGAGGCCTATCGGGTTCAGAGCATCTCCCACGCCGAGAAGCCGTTCCAGGGCCACCGGCTGGCGACGTTGCTCGTCACGGCCGAGGTGAAGCACGTCGAGTTTGCGGAGGGCTCCCACCTCGTCAGGACCGGCCAGCCGCTGGGCCGCCTCGCCGTTTACCTGCTGGAGCCGCGGTCCGAGGACGGCCTCGCGGCGTGGAACTTCCTCGACGGGCACGTCGAGCCCGGTGGCGAGTATCCGGTGTACCGGCTGCGGTCACACAAAGACCTCGACGGCGTGCTGCCGTGACGCGGGGTGCTGCGCGGCGGGGGTCTCGGGTCCTGCCGTCGGCGTCGTGCCGGTCCAACCGCGGCATCCCTGGAAACGGGGGCTGCGCGGCGAGCTCTCCACCCCGACCGGCGAACCCCTGCCCCTACTCCGCCGCAAACGCCATCGACGTGATCTTCCACACGCCGTTGTGCTTCATCAGTGTGAAGGCATCGATGGCCGACCACTCCGCGACTTCGCCGGGATTGCCGAAGCGGGCCCGGTACTCCGCCCAGACCAGGGCGAGGTTCTCGTGCACGAAGATCTGGGTGGAGCCCATGGTCTCCTCGAAGATGGCCTTGCTGTCCGGCCCCAGCCCGGCATCGGCCACGAACTGAGGGATCGTCGTGGCCGCGACGCGACGCTCGGCTTCGCCCGGTGGCGTCCAGACGGTCGTGATCGTCGCGCCCTCCCAGAAGTGCGAGGCGAAGGCGTCCCAGTCGCGGGCGCTGAAGTCGCGGTAGTACCGGGTCAGCCTGGCCCGCACCTGGGCGCGAGCCTGTTCGCGCGTGTACGACGCCGCGAGATCGGCGGCATTCACCGACGAAACCGGCGTCGCCGGGGACCGCGTGGGCTGCCCCGAGCGCGTCGCCGCGCAGCCCCACAGGGCCGCCAGAGCCAGGATCAACAGTCGCGCGGCCATGGTCATCTCCGGGTCAAACGCGGCCGCGGGCGCCGGATTGCAGGAGTAGAGGAAGCGTCTTCTGCGGGCTCGACAGGAACTCACAGCCGTTTGCCGTCACGACCACCATCTCCTCGAGACCCAGGTAGCCGCGGCCGTCCACGTTGTCGACGCCCAGCTCGAGGGTGAACACGTTGCCGGGCTCGGCCATGTAGAACGGCGTGCGGCCGTAGCGCTCCCAGGGTGGACCGAGCACGGTCCCGCCGTCGTGCGCGCTGCGACCGACCTGGTGGCCCGTGGCATGGCGATACTCCGGGTAGCCCGCCTCCACGATCACGCGGCGGGCCGCCTCGTCCACGTGCCAGCCCTCGACGCCCGGCCGCAGCACGCCGGCGGCATGGTGAATGGCCTTCACGATCGTGTCGAACGCGTGCTGGACGGCATCCGGGGGCGCCGACTCGCCCGGCTCGGGCACGTACCACGCTCGCTGCAGGTCCGAGCAGTAGTCGTCCTGCCGGACGCCGAAGTCCAGGTGGAAGATCCGCCCCGGAGTGATGGCCAGGTCGGGCGAGGGAACGGCGTGGCCGACCGTCGAGTCCGGACCGGTCGTCACGATCGGGCACTGCCGGCGGTCCCACGCGGTTGCCGCGTCGCGTAACGCCGCCTGCTCGCGCATGAAGCGGGCGATCTCGACCTCGCTGCGGCCCGGCTGAGCGTACTCGGCCGTCAGGGCGAAGATGGCCTCGGCCGTGGCAACGGCCCTCCGCAGGCGATCGAGCTCCCCGGCGCTCTTGCGGCCGCGGAGGGCGTTGATGATGTCGGCGGCGATGACCAGCCGATCGCCGTACGGCGTGTCCGCCAGGTGCTCCTGCAGCAGCAGGAACATCCCGTGGGTGAGACCGTCGGCCTTCACGTCGTCGAGGGAGAAGTTGACGGCGATCGTGGCGGGGTCGAGCCGGCCGAGCGTCTCGACCAGCGGCCTGCGGATCCCCTCGACGTAGGGAATCACCTCGTTCCACACCCCGGTCGCCCGCACGTCGTCGTCCTCGTATTTGCCGACGATGGCAATGCGTTTCCCGTCACGGGTCAGGATCAGGGCGCTCTGCCATGTCAGGTTCTGACCGAGCAGGAGCGGCAGGACGGGATCGGGGGCGTCGGTGGTCTCGCGCACAAAGGTCAGCCAGGCGTCGACGCCGGTCTCGTCGAGAATGCCGATCGCCTGCTCGACCTTCTCCGCGACGATCGTGGCGCTTCTCATCCCTTCGTGCCTCCGTGCCTCCGTGCCTACGTGCCTTCTCAGTGATGCAGGTCCTTGACGAGGCCGCGATTCTGCCGGTCGGCGGGAATCAGCAGCAGCGCGATCGACTCGAAGAGACGCCGGGAGAGCCGCTCGAACGCAGGGTAGTGCTCGTCGGTCTGCGTCTGGAGCTGCTCGAGGGTCACGCCGGCGTCCTCGAGGTCCCGCGGATCCTCCCGGGCCCACGTCTGGACCGTCGAACGATCGATCTCGGGGTGATACTGGAACCCGTAGGTGCGCAGCCCGCTGGCCCACGCCTGGATCGGGCAGCGCTGCGAACAGGCCAGCACCCGCGCGCCGGGCGGCTGCGTGGTGACCTGCTGGCGGTGCCAGTGAAACTGCGCCGACGTCCAGGCGATCCCGGCATGGACCGGGTCCTCGGCGCCCACCGGCGTCAGGGTGACGTCGTGCCAGCCCAGCTCGATCCCGCCGGCCACGGGGCCAACGACGCCCCCCAGGGCCGTCGCGAGGATCTGCGAGCCGAGACAGATGCCCACCACCGGCAGCGCCGCCGCGTCGGCCTCGCGCAGGAAGCCCCGTTCGGCCTCGATCCACTCGTGGTCGTCGAGTGCCGACTGCGGGCCACCCGTGGTCACGACGCCGTCCACGTCGTCGAGATCGGCGGGCAGGTCGTGGTGCTCGTGAAGGCTGATCACGCGGAGGCGATGGCCGTAGTCGCGGAGCACCGCGCCGAGCCGCTGGGCGCCGGTCGAGGGGCTGTGCTGGATCACCACGACGGCCATGAGCAAAGCGTATCGGAAAACCTACTCGTCGTGGGCGATCAGGATGGTGGCGTCGTGGCCGTCGAGATACGCCTGGGTGAAGGCAACGCGGCTGGAAAGCCCCAGCGCGAAGTCGAGCCACTTGAGGGGGTCGAATCGTCGGGCCGGCGTCGTGTCACGGTCGGCGAACCGCCGGTGGGCCCGGGTCGACAGGAAGTTGAACACCACGCCCTGCGCCGCCGCCTCGTAGGCGCGGCAGACGAGCTGCCGGGCCGTCTCGTCGGACATCGTGTTCAATGTCCCGGAAAAGCACACGAAGTCCGGGGCGCCCGTGGTGAGAACGGCGGGGTCGGCCACGGCGTCGGCGTGGAGGAATCGGCACCGGGGCAGGGCTCTCCCCGAAGCGGCCTCGACCATCTCCGGCAGCGCGTCCACGCCGACGAAAGCGGAGAACGGCACCTCCCGATCGATGAGGTGGGCCGCAAAGTCGCCGCGGCCGCACCCGACATCGAGAACCGACGCCCCGTCCAGTCCGGCCAGGTCGATCATGACGTCGAATCGCAGGGCCTGCGTTTCGGGGCTGTTCCACAACGTCGCCTTGAAGCCCGGGCCGAATCGCTTCAACGCGACGCGGTACGGCTGCAAATACGCCTTCTCGGCCCGATCACCCATGACCAGCCGGTAGTCTAGGCGGTGCCGAATCACGGAAGGGATCAACCGGAGGGGGATACGATTCGATGTACCACTACGACTGTTGACTCGCCCCTACTCTCGAGGACCTGACATGGATTCCGTCCAGCCACCCCCGTCACCCGGCCCGCCCCCGCCCGCCACGCCGTCGTTGAACCCACCC
>JBFGEG010000017.1:0-47304 GCA_041580235.1 Phycisphaerales bacterium | reverse complement strand
TCATGCCGCCGATCGGCCTGATGCTGGGCGGCGTCGATTTCTCAAAGAACATGCTGGTGCTCAAGGAAGCCGTGCCCGCCTCGGAGGGCGTCGCGGCCGTGGCCGCGGTGACGCTCAACTACGGCACCTTCGTCAACACCGTGATCGATTTCATCATCATCGCCTTCGCGATCTTCATGGTGGTCAAGCTCATGAACGCGGCCAAGAAGAAGGAAGAGGCCGCTCCGGCCGCCCCGCCCAAGCCGTCCAAGGAAGAGGTGCTGCTGACCGAGATCCGCGACGCGCTGAGATCCGGCCGCTGAAGAAGACCGATTCGACTTGAAGCCCGCGACGGCCGCCGGATCCGGCGGCCGTCGTCACGTCGGGACGATTCCCCCCAGACCTATACTGAGCGTCCGTGAGCGACACGACGACGATGACCGCTCTCGACGTGGCTCGCCGCGCGGCCGGGGCCGGCGGCGCGATCGTGGCGAGCGTCTTCGGCACGGGCATGGAGATCCGCCGCAAGGCGGTGTCGGACCTCGTCTCGGACGCGGACATCGACTCCGAGCGGGCGATCGTGGACTCGATCAGACAGGCCTGTCCCGACCATGCCATCCTGGCCGAGGAGGGTCACGGCGGTGACCCCGACGCCGAACACCTGTGGGTCGTGGATCCCCTCGACGGCACCACGAACTTCGCCCACGGGATCGATCACATCGCCGTCTCGGTCGCCTACTACCACCGCGGCGTCGCGCAATGCGGCGTCGTGCACAACCCCATCCGGGGCGACTGGTTCACGGCCGCGCGGGGCCAGGGTGCGTGGCACAACGACGAGCCGGCCCGGGTGTCAACTCACCGGCGGCTCGACGAGGTCCTCGTGGGCGTGGGGTTCTACTACGACCGCGGCGCGATGATGCGGGCCACGCTGGCCGCCGTCGCTGATCTGTTCCGGCAGCAGATTCACGGGATCCGCCGCTTCGGGACGGCGTCCCTGGACCTGTGCCTGGTCGGGGTCGGGGTCTTCGGCGCGTTCTTCGAGTACGAGCTCTCGCCGTGGGACTTCGCCGCCGGCCGGCTCTTTGCCGAGGAGGCCGGGGGGCGGGTGACCACCTGTCGCGGCGCGCCATTGCCGCTGGGCCGGACCACGGTGCTGGCCTCCAACGGACTGCTGCACGAGGCCATGCGGGTCGTCGTCGAGCCTCATGTTCCGGCTCAGTAGCGGTAGTACTCCGGCTTGTACGGTCCCTCGACGGGCACCCCGATGTAGGCGGCCTGGTCGGGGCTGAGCGTGGTGAGCCTGGCTCCGAGCTTGTCGAGGTGCAGCCGGGCCACCTCCTCGTCGAGCTTCTTGGGCAGCGTGTAGACCTTGTTCTCGTACTGGTCGTGGTTCGTATGCAGCTCGATCTGAGCCAGCACCTGGTTGGTGAAGGAGTTGGACATCACGAAGCTGGGGTGGCCCGTCGCGCAGCCGAGGTTCAGTAGCCGGCCCTCGGCCAGAACGATGATCGAGTGGCCGTCGGAGAGCTTCCATTCGTCGACCTGGGGCTTGATGTTGATGCGCTCGACGCCGGGAAGGGCGGCGAGACCGGTCATGTCGATCTCGTTATCGAAGTGGCCGATGTTGCCGACGATGGCGTTGTGCTTCATCCGCTTCATGTGATCGGCCGTGATGATGTTGTAGTTGCCGGTGGCCGTGATGAACAGGTCGGCCGTCTCCACGACGTCCTCCAGCGTCACCACCTCGTAACCGTCCATGCACGCCTGCAGGGCGCAGATGGGATCGATCTCCGTGATCAGCACGCGACACTGCTGTCCGCGGAGTGATTGGGCGCAGCCCTTGCCGACGTCGCCGTAGCCGCAGATGACCGCGACCTTGCCCGCCAGCATCACGTCCGTGGCCCGCATGATGCCGTCCACCAGCGAGTGCCGGCAGCCGTAGATGTTGTCGAACTTGCTTTTGGTGACGGAGTTGTTGACGTTGATCGCCGGGAACAGAAGCGTGCCCGACTGCTCCATCTGGTAGAGGCGATTGACGCCGGTGGTCGTCTCCTCGGAGACCCCCTTGATGCCCTCAGCGAGTCGCGCCCAGGAGCCGGGGTGCTGCTCACCGATCGCCCGCAGCAGCTGCAGCACGATCGTCATCTCCTCGCCGTCGGCCGTGGCCGGATCGGCGAGCTTACCCTGCCGGTCGAGCTCAGCGCCCTTCTGGACCAGCAGCGTCGCGTCCCCGCCGTCGTCGAGGATCAGGTTGGGGCCACGCCCGTCGGGCCAGTTGAGCGCCTGGAACGTGCACCACCAGTACTCCGCCAGGCTCTCGCCCTTCCAGGCGAACACGGCAACGCCCTTGGGGTTGTCGGGGGTGCCACGGGGCCCCACCGCGACCGCCGCCGCCGCGTGGTCCTGGGTCGAGAAGATGTTGCAGCTCGCCCAGCGGACCTCCGCCCCCAGCTCGACGAGGGTCTCGATCAGGACCGCGGTCTGGATGGTCATGTGCAGCGACCCCGTGATCCGCGCCCCGGCCAGGGGCTTGCCGCCCGCATATCGCTTCCGGACGGCCATGAGCCCCGGCATCTCGTGCTCGGCCAGCTCGATCTCCTTGCGGCCGAAGGCCACCGTCTCCGGCGACAGGTCGGCGACCTTGTACGGCATGTCGGACAACAGGGGCAGTCCCGTGTCCAGGAAATCGGCCCGCGGGGCGGCGGTGGTGGCGGTCATGAGAGGGTCTCCCAGTCTGGAATCGCGGTTTCGGCGCACGTGCGGCACTTCATTCATCCGTATATCCGGATGAACTGATAGAATGTAGGGCGCCCGTGGGTCACCGTCAAGCTGGGGGGTCCCGAAGCCTAGTAAAGGGCGATGCTGGTGCCGTCTGGGAGGCTTCCGGCGGGCTGCGGCTGGCCCCGCCGCCGGCCCAGGAGCCACCACGTCTGGGGCGTCAGCCGACGGATCCGCAGCCAGCGGGCAGGGGAGGCCGGGACCGGGGACGGCGGCCGGCCGCCGGTCCAGGCCGCGATGGCCCGGGCCCAGGCGTCTCCCAGCCGGGAGCGTTTCACGTGGATGGGGTCCAGGCCGTACCACCCTGGATCAGGCTCGACCAGCGCGATGCCGCGTGTCTCGGCCAGGTCTCGCAGCCGCTCGTTGAGCTCGCGGGCGGCAACCAGGGCGGCGTTCATGGTCAGGTGCCGCGTCGGGAACAGCAGCGTCCGGGCGAGCTGGAACTGCCACGACGCGAGACGCTCGAGGCTCGACACGGGCAGCAGGGTCATGGCCAGAGACGCGTCGCGTTGCAGGAGACGGTCCACGCACGTCGCCACCCAGCCGGCAATGGTCTCGACGGACGACCCGTAGGCGACGTCGTTGCCGACATCGGTCACCAGGCCGTACGTTGGACGCCGCTCGTCATCGAGCGCGTTCCATAGCCCGCACTCCGTGATGCCGGGCAGGCTCCGGCCGAGCACTCGGCTCCGCGCCCCGTACGATCGGCCGTGGCCCATGGCGATGAGAAAGTCCGCGGGCCCGCCCACGGCGCGGTGCGCCGTCCCGACGAGACCGGAGATGCCGCGGGTAACATTGCTCGCTCCCAGGAGAACGATGCGGGCTCTCATGATCCGATGGCGTCCTATCGTGTGTGGAGGCCTCAGGGTACTCGCCACCGTCGCATTCCTCGCGGGCGCGACCCTGTTGACGGGATGGTGGACCATGTTTCGTATGCCGGGTAAGAGCCACCGGGGCCCGCTGCCCGCGCTGACCGAGACCCAGGCCGGCCTGCGGGACGCGTTGAAGAGGGACATCGAGACGCTCGCGGGCGAGATCGGCGAACGCAACCTCTACCGATACGACAAGCTCCTGGAGGCGGCCCGCTACATCGAGGACTCGCTGGCCGAGGCCGGCTACGAGGTTGAGCGTCAGGCCTTCGAGGTCAACGGCAAGACGTGCGTCAACCTGGCCGCCGAGATCACGGGGCGCAACCGCGCGGGCGAGATCGTCGTCGTGGGCGGGCACTACGACACCGTCCCGGGCTGTCCCGGCGCCAACGACAACGGCACCGGGGTGGCCGCCACCCTGGTCCTCGCCCGCGTGATGCGAGACCTGGACCCCGAGCGGACGCTGCGGTTCGTCCTGTTCGTCAACGAGGAGCCGCCCTTCTTTCAGACCCCGACGATGGGAAGCTGGGTGTACGCCAGGCAATGCCGGCAGCGGCAGGAGAACATCGTGGCCATGCTCAGCCTGGAGACCATCGGGTACTACCGCCAGGAGAAGGGCTCGCAGCGCTACCCCATGGCCGGGATCAGCCTGTTCTATCCCTCCACCGGCAACTTCATCAGCTTCGTGGGCAACGTCGGCTCGCGCCGGCTGGTGCGTCGGGTCGTCGGGGCCTTTCGGCGTCACGCGAGCTTTCCATCGGAGGGCGGCGCGCTGCCGGGGGGGATCCCGGGCGTCGGGTGGTCCGACCACTGGGCGTTCTGGCGGGAGGGGTACCCCGCCCTGATGGTGACCGACACCGCCCCCTACCGCTACCCGCACTACCACGAGCCCAGCGACACGCCCGACAAGATCGACTACGACCGCACCGCCCGCGTCGTGGCCGGCCTGCAGGACGTTCTCGAGGAGCTGGCGAACGCCCCTTGACTCGGGGCCGCGGCATCGTATAATTGCACGATGACGCAAATGAGCAATTATCCTCTCGGCGGCAGCCGCTGCTGCCGACGGCTGGCCGGGAGCATCCCGCCGGGCTTCTTCCGGGCCCTCTCGGACCCGACGCGGATGGCCCTGCTCGTGCAGCTTGCCGGGTGCCGGCGGCCGTGCACGGTCAGCGAGCTCGCCGGGTGCTGCCCGGTGGACGTGTCGGTCGTCTCCCGTCATCTGGCCATTCTCCGAGACGCCGGGCTCGTGGAGGCGAACAGAACGGGCAAGCAGGTCTACTACGCCGTGCAGTATGAAGACGTGATCGGGACGCTGCGGGCCGTCGCCGATGCCATCGAGTCGTGCTGTGCCGGCTCGAAGTGCTGTTGATTCGACAAGGAGCGCGCGATATGAAGACCCACGATCAGATCCGGGAATCCGTTTCCAACGCCTACGCCAACGCCGTGCGTGGGACCGGCGGGTGCTGTGCCGGCAATGACCACTGCGCGACCGCGATGCTCGCGGGTTACCCGCCCGAGACGCTGGCCGACATCCCCGACGATGCCGTGAGCAACGCGTTTGGCTGCGGCAATCCGTTGTCGCAGGCCGCCGTCGAGCCCGGCGCGGTCGTCCTCGACCTGGGCTCCGGGGCCGGTATCGACATTCTGCTGGCGGCCCGCCGGGTGGGGCCCGCCGGCCGCGTCATCGGCGTGGACATGACCGACGAGATGCTCGACCGGGCCCGTCGCAACATCGCCGCGTCGGGGCTCGACAATATCGAGGTCCGCAGGGGCATCATCGAAGATCTCCCGGTTGACAGCGCGAGCGTCGACTGGGTGATCTCCAACTGCGTGATCAACCTGTCGCCCGAAAAGGACCGCGTCTTCGCCGAGATTGCGCGGGTGCTCAAGCCAGGCGGGCGTATGCTCGTCTCCGACGTCGTCGTCGAGAACCTGCCGGACGAGCTTCGGCGCAACGAGGCCCTGTATCACGGCTGCATCGGCGGTGCCATCAGCGAGTCGGCCTATCTCGCCGGCCTGCGCCGTGTCGGGCTCGTGGACGTCGAGGTCCGGCAGCGTTTCACCTATGACGCCGCGCAGCTCGAGTACCTGCTCGGTTCGGGCCTCCACGGCGCCGACGGCGGATCGTGCTGCGGGGTCGGGCCGGACGACTCCGCCGATGCCGGCGACGTGGCCCGGACCCTGGCGGGCCGGGTGTGGAGCGTGCAAGTGTTCGCACGAAAGGCGTAGCCCGCAGTCACGGCTTGCGCATCGTGGCCGCAAAGAGCCCGGGTCCCTTGGCGTCGGCGGCGGGCCGCAGCCGCCGGCAGCGGGTATCGGTCAGGCCGCAGGCCGCGGCCCAGGTGCGGACCTGCTTCTCCTCAAATCCCAGGTGCCGGTGGCCCATCGTGTGCAGATAGCTTTCACGCTCGTGGGCGACCATGTCCACGATCAGGGCCCTACCGCCGGCCCGCAGGATGCGGGCCGTCTCGGCCAGGGCCGCCTGCGGCTCGGCAACGTAGGCCATGACCAGCGACACGATGGCCGCGTCCACCGAGCCCGTTTCCAGCGACAGGCTCTCGACGTCGTCCTCCCGGTAGTCAATGTTGTCGAGCCCCGCCAGCCGCCGGCGGGCGGCCTGCAGCATCGCCGGCTCCCGGTCCACGGCGATGACGGTCTTTACGACCGGGGCCAGCAGCTCGGCCGTGGTGCCGGTTCCGCAGCCGAGGTCCGCCACGACCCACTCGGGATTCAGAAAGCCCAGCATGGCCTCGGCCGAGAACGAGTCGCCGAACAGCTCGCCTCGCAACCGGTCCCACTCGCCGACGATGCGCCCGAAGAACGCTTTGCTGTCGGAGCGCCGGTCGGCGAGGACGCCGGCCAGGCGGTGATCGTCCTGCTTGAGGGTGCGTGACGGGCCGAGCTGATCGCGAACGACGTTCCAGAGCTGCCGGGGGCCGGCCTCGAGCGCCGACTCGTCCATCCGGTACAGGCTCGCGGTGCCCTCGCTGCGGCGGATGATCCAGCCGCCCTCGCTGAGCACCTTGAGGTGCCGGCTCACCGTCGACTGCGGAAGCTGCAGCACCTTGCAGATCTCGCCTACGCTGAGCTCCTCCCGCTCGATCAGACGCAGCAGGCGCAACCGCGCCATGTCGCTGAGCGAGTCGAGTGATCTCAACAGCCCGGACTCCACCGGGGGCGTCTCCGAAAAGCCGCCTCAGGCGCCGGGCGGAAGCGCGATGGTCGGGCCCGGCACCTCGCCGAGATCCCGCAGACGCTGGGTGACGCGGGGGTCGCGCGGGTTGATGCCGTAGGCCTGGCGAAGGCGCCGCAGCGCCTCATCCATGTCACCGATCGCCTCGGCGAAGGCGGCGGCCTGGATATACGGCTCGGTGGAGCGGCCCTCGTCGAGCATGATCGCCGTCTCGTAGGCGGCCTGGGCCGAGTCGGGGTCGCCGAGCTCCGAGGCGTACCGGGCGAGACGCAACCAGGACCGGACCGTCTGCTCGGACTCGGCCCGCTGCCTGAGAAGCTCGTACAGACGCGCCGGTTCACCCTGCCGGAACATGGCCTCGGCCAGCGCGTCGAGCACGTCGGCGTTGCGCGGGTTGTTCGTGTAAGCGATCTCGAGGGCACGGCGGGCCTCGACCGGCTCGTCCAGCGCGAGCTTGCACAGCCCCAGCTTGTACTGGGCCTGCCAGTCGCCGGGGTAACGCCCGATGATCTCCTCGTACTCCCTCGCGGCGGCCGCGTATTCGTCGTTGTCGTAATACCGCTGCCCGGTCGTGCGGATCGTCTCGATGGGCCGCTGACCGCACCCGGCCAGCAGAACGAGGATCACAACGGCGGCTGTTCGTGTCATCGCGTGGGCCTCCTGTGCCCCCCTGTCGGACTCGTGGGCATCATACCGACTGGGATCGTTCCTACCATTGTCATCGAGTGGACCCCCTGTCTTCACACCATCGCCCCACCGTGCAACTGCTGCACGAGCTTGCAGATGGAAGCCGGCACGTGGACTGGATGATCGCGCAGGATTCGCGCGGCCGTGATCCCCTGATCACATTCCGCGTCGGCGACCGGCTCGACGCGCTGGATTCGGGCCGGCAAGTCGAGGCCGAGCGGATCGCCGATCACCGGCCCTTCTACCTGACGTACGAGGGACCGGTGTCCCAAGGCCGGGGCACGGTCACGCGTCTCGCCGAGGGCGAGGTCGCCTCGATACAGCTGCGGCCGGACGGGTGGCGGATGGAGATTCAATGGCGCGATTGCGGCGCCGCATCCGGCGCGGGGATGCGTCGCCAGCTCCTGCGGGTGGGGCGGCCCGACGGCGGCGAATCCTGGGTCATCGAGGTCCTCGACGCGTCTTGAGGCGGCCGGCGGGCGGTCGGCCTAGGCTACTGTGGACTCACATCTCTGCGGTGGGCGCCGCAACGCGAAAGGGGCGACGACGATGGAAAACGACAAGCAGGCCAACCCTGCATCTCGCCGGATTCAGCACACCCCCTCGCAGATCGGGGGCCAATCGTCGACGCGTCGCGAGCCTCCTCGGCCCATCCAGGCGGAGCCGGATCCGCTGCCCGTGGTCGAGGGCGTCGGACAGGCGATGTCCGGCAAGAAGATCACCGCATTCGGCAAGGACACACGCCACGAGGAGAGCTGGAACCGCACGCCCAACACCACGGGGCAAGGCGCGATCCATGTCCGGACTTTTCACGCGAAGCTCACCGATGACGCGCTGACCTACATGGATCAGTGCATCAACGAGTGGCTCGACGCGCACCCTCAGTACGAGGTCAAGTTCGTCAACTCGACGGTCGGCATCCTGACCGGCAAGCTCAAGGAGCCGAACCTGATCTGCCAGGTCTGGGTGTAGGACCAGACCGCTCAAACCAGCATGCACCTCGACGATCACGTCTGCCTCTGCTACCGGGTCAGCCTGCGGAAGCTCGTGAATTATCTCAATCGAGAGAAGCCGACGGTGCCGTCACAGCTCAGCGAGTGTCTCGGCGCGGGGACCGGATGCCACTGGTGCGTGCCGTTTCTACGGCGCCTTCATGAGCAGTGGCATCGCGGCGAGCAGCCGCACCTGTCCGTCTCGCCGGAAAGCTACGCGAAGCGCCGCACCGACTACCATCGCCTCGGGCGCCGCGACCAGGCGGCCGAGCACGGAACCTAGACGGACCTAGCCCGATCCGCTGGTGAGAAGCTCGCGCAGCCCTTCGACTTCGCGTTCGAAGGCGATGCCGATGACGCGATGACGCGGGTTGCGATTGCCGGCCATCCGGGCGATGGTGACCATCCGGTTCACGCCGCCCACCGGGGGCGGCAGGTGCACGACCAGCCGCACCCGCTCGCCCGGCCGCAGCGGCGGCTCCGGCGAGTCGTGCGTCCGGATCTGCATGCCGCCAAGGCTCAAATTCTGCACGACGCCGCGGATGGGATCATCACCGCTGCTGCGATGCAGCTCGACCTCGCGGGCGAGGTTGATGCTCATCGACGCCCGCCTGTTCTCGCGGCGCTCGTCGTTGAACAGCTCCAGCGGCAGCGAGAGCCGGTATCCGTGCAGGTGCGCGCCTCCGCCGGAGGGAATCTTGTGCCGCCCGAGCACCTCGCTGTGCCCCATCACGTGGCCGTAGGGCTTGAGGGAGAAGCTGAGACGCAGCTCCTCACCGGTCACGAGCGGGCGTGCGACCCCGCCGATCACCGGCTGGTTGATGATAAATTCGCTCTCGCCGACGTGCTCGATGCTCGCCGTCATGATCGTGGCGTTGGCGAGGCTCGTCTTGAGCGGCTCGAGCTTGAGCTTGACACGGGCTTCATGCGCCGCGTGCAGCGCCTCCCGCGCTTCCTCGGCGGCGTCCTCGCCGCTCAGCACACGCGCTATCTTTGAAATCCATCGTGCCACATCGTATCAATCGGCGCTTAAGTCCATGCGATTGAGTCGTTGCGACGGTTACCGGGCCTCGCCGGATAGCGCATCCGATAAGGGTGTCACATGCCCTCCCAGGTCAGGCATCGAGCTCGACCAGCGTGATCCGGTCGTTGGAGTAGACGCAGATGTCGCCGGCGGTGCGGAGGGCCTCGCGACACACCTCGGCCGGGGAGAGCTCACTGTGTTGCAGCAGCACCCGCGCGGCCGCCAGCGCGTACGGCCCTCCGGAGCCGATCGCACAGACCCCGTCGGACGGCTCGATCACGTCACCCTGCCCCGAGATCATCAAGGTCGACGCGCGGTCGGCGACGACGAGCAGGGACTCCAGCCGCCGCAGCACACGGTCGGTGCGCCACTGCTTGGCAAGCTCGATCGCGGCCCGCATGAGGTTGGCCGGGGAGTCCTTGAGCGTCGCCTCGAACCGCTCCAGCAGCGCAAACGCGTCCGCGGCCGACCCGGCGAACCCCACGAGCACGCCGGCCGACTCCGCCCCCAGGCCGTCCAGCTTTCTCACCTTGACGGCATCGGCCTTGGCAATCGTCTCGCCGATCGAGACCTGGCCGTCCCCCGCCATAGCGACCCGCTGTTCCCTGCGCACCGAGAGAATTGTGGTGGCCCGGGTCCTGATCATCGTGCAGAGTTTACCTGTTGGCTCCAGGTGCGGTATTCTCGTGGGGCAAGGAGGGTGTGACGTGATCAAGGGCCGGGGATCCAATCGAGCCATCGCGACCGGGTGTCTTGTGCTCACGGCGGCGACTGCGGCGGGACAGGTCCAGCCCGCCGTCGAGACCGAGCCCGTGCCCAGCTCCGGTGATGCGGCCGATGACGCGGCCGTCTGGGTCCATCCATACGATCCGGGTCAGAGTGTCATCATCGCCACCGACAAGGACTCCGGTCTGGCCGTGTACGACCTTGCCGGCAACGAGCTTCAGTTCCTGGCTGACGGCCAGCTCAACAACGTCGACGTTCGTTACGGCTTTCCGCTCGGCGGAGCACTGATCGACATCGTCGCCGCGAGCAACCGGGGTGACAACCGCATCGCCGTCTACCGTCTGAACACCCAGACGCGGCAGCTGGAGGATGTCTCGGCGGGCGGTTTCTCGGTCGGGGTCAACGAGGCGTACGGCTTGTGCCTCTTCCACAGCGCTCTCAGCGGCAGCTACTACGCGCTGGTCAACGGCACCGACGGCGACGTCGAGCAGTGGGAGCTGTTCGACAACGGTCGGGGGCTCGTGGACGCCGTTCTCGTGCGGAGCTTTTCGGTGGGCTCGCAGACGGAGGGCATGGTCGCCGACGACGAGGCGGGCTGGCTGTACGTCGGCGAGGAGCACGTCGCCATCTGGCGGTACGGCGCCGAGCCGGACGCGGGAAACGACCGGGTCCAGGTGGATTCGACCTCCGGCGGCCAGCTCACGGCCGACATCGAGGGCCTGACGATCTACTACGCCTCGGACGGCGGCGGTTACCTCCTGGCCTCCAGCCAGGGCAGCGACGAGTTCGTCGTTTACGATCGGAGAGACGGCAACGACTACATCATGACATTCACCGTGGAGTCGGGTGGCGGGATCGACGCGGTGACCGGGACCGACGGCATCGACGTCTGCAACGTTGCGCTCGGTGATGCTTTCCCGCTCGGTGTCTTCGTTGCGCAGGACGACTCCAACGCGCCGGAGAACCAGAACTTCAAGCTCGTGCCGTGGCCGGACATCGCCGAGACGGGCTCGCTGACCGTCGACACGACCTGGAACCCGCGCGGCACCCCCGGAGACGTGGACGGAGACGGAGTCGTCGGCATCCTCGATTTCCTCATGGTGCTGGGTCGCTGGGGACCGTGTCCGCCGGAGACATGCCCCGCGGATCTCGACGGCGACGGCGTGGTGGGGATCCTGGACTTCCTGATCGTGCTGGGCAACTGGGGCTGAACGGCGAAGAGCATAGGAGGCCCCGGAGCACATGAGACTCGATGGTCCCGTCTTGATCGTGGTCGGCGGCGTGGTGACAGCGGCGCAGGGCGGTGTGCCGCCGGCGGACTTCACCATCGCCTTTTTCGGCGACCAGGGACACGGCGCCGACACGCAGGCCGTGCTGCAGCTCATCGCGGACGAGGGCACCGACGTCGTCGTGCACGCGGGTGACTTCGACTACAAGGATGACCCGCAGGGTTGGGATCAGCAGATCACCGACGTCCTGGGGCCCTGCTTCCCGTACTTTGCGGCGGTGGGTAACCACGACAGCGGCAGCTTTTACGGATCGGGCGGGTACCAGGAGTTCCTGGCCGCGCGGATGCAGTGCCTGGAGCTCGAGTGGGATGGCGACCTCGGCGCGCGGTCGTCGCACTCCTACCAGGGGATCTTGTTCGTCCTCACGGCGCCGGATGTCTTCGGCGACGGCGACACGGAGCACGCCCCGTACATCCAGGAGCAGCTCGCCGCCGACCAGTCGATCTGGCGTATCAGCAGCTGGCACAAGCTCATGACGGCCATGCAGATCGGCGGCAAGCCCGATGACGCGGGGTGGGGCGTGTACGAGCAATCCCGCCGCGGCGGCGCGATCATCGCCACCGCCCACGAGCACTCCTACGCGCGAACGCACGCCCTGAGCCACTGTCCGACGCAGACGGTGGCCAGCTTCGACAACGACTTCGAGATCGGCCGCGACGACCCGCAGACGCCCGAGGACGAAGGCGTCACGTTCGTCTTTCACAGCGGGCTGGGAGGCAGGTCCATCCGTGACCAGGAGCGATGCCTGCCCGCGGAGGCCCCCTACGGATGCAACGGCGAGTGGGCGAGCATGTACGCCGAGCAGCAGGGCGCGAACCACGGCGCGCTGTTCGGTGTCTTTGGGCACCAGGGCGATCCGTGCCGCGCGCGTTTCTACTTCAAGGACATCGCCGGCGACGTCGTGGACGAGTTCTTCGTGACGAGCACGCTCGGTCCCTGTCCCTGCGCGGCCGACGTCGACGATGACGGCGAGGTGGGCATCCTCGACTTCCTGCTGGTCGTGGGTCTGTGGGGGACCGATCCGGGCGGAATGCCCGACATTGACGGCGACGGCACGGTGGGCATCACGGAGTTTCTGCTGGTGCTGGGCGGCTGGGGTCCGTGCGGGTAGTGTCGGTCGGTATCAGGCTGTCGGGTGGTCGATCCAGTGCCCGTAGCATGCGGTGCACAGCAGCAGCGTCAGCCGCCGGTGGACCTGGTCCATCAGCTCCTGCTCGGAGAAGTCCTTCATCTGCTCGAGCAGCTGCTCGATCTCCACGGAGATCTCGCCGACGGGCCGCCCTTCGTCCAGCGGCGGGGGCGTGGGATCGGCGAACGCCTCGATCCGGACGACATAGAAGCTGCCCTCCCCGGGGGTGAGCTGCGCCCCGCAACAGTGACACGCGATCGGCCAGCTCTCGGAGCCGCCGCTCATCACGAGCGGCGGTTGGGTGCCGACACCTGCACCTCGAGCCCGTCGGGATCGTCGAAGTAGACACGATTCGAGCGGCGGCGCGGCTTCAGCCCCGCGGCCTCGAGACGCGCCACCGCGTCGGCGGCGTCGTAGCCCTCAATCGTGTAGCAGTAGTGGTCCATCTGCGGCTTGTCCGCGCGGAACAGGGCCAGGAAGTCGGAGCCGCAGTTGAGAAAGACGCTGTGCGGGCTGTCGTCGCTGCGAAGCGTCATCCCGAGGTGCTTCTGGTAGAACTCGCGTGATCGGCTCACGTCGGTGACCGACAGCGCGAGATGGTTGATCTCGGTTGCCGTGAAGGTGCTCTCGGCCTGGGCAGCACGGGCCGACGCCGCGGCGCCCACGAGGCCGGTCAGGCCGGCGATGAGCTGCCGGCGCGTCAGGTGACCGTGCTCGAAGCCTTCAACCAGTGCTGCGATCCGGCTGTGCATCGTCAATACTCCTTTCCGATCGTGTGATCGCGTGCAGCCATCCCCAGGCTACCGCGCAACCGAGCACGTAGTACGCGAAATCCGTCGGATGAAACGTCGTGCCGAGCAGTGTGCGGCCCGCAAACGTGCCGCGGACGGCCTCGAGCCACGCGGGATGCCACAGCTGCAGCGTCTCCAGGGCGCAGGTGACGGCGAAGACGCCGATCACGATCCGCGTGACGGCGGGCCGCCGCGGCCAGACGAAAAAGAGCGCCAGGCACCAGAAGATCTCGTACGCCGCCCCGGCCAGGCTGTTTCTCACCCACGGGCCCCAGGGACCGTCGTACTGCTTGAGGCCGAAGCCCAGGGGCACGACGATCGCCAGGGAGACGAGCGCGGAGACACGCGGGCTCATCGTCGAGATTCGTTCCGGTCGAGCAGCTCCCGGTCATCGAGCAGGATCGTTCAGCTCTCCTTTCGGGCCGGCCGGTTCGCCGCCTGCTCCGGCCGGCCCCAGGCGTCATACAGGGCCCGCAAGGATTCCAGCGCCGACTGTGTCTCGACGTGATCGGGACCCAGGGCGGTCTGAAGGTTCTCATAGCCGGTGACCAGGTGCTGCTCGCCCTCGGCGTACCGGGCCTGGGCGACCAGGCAGTCGCCGTACTGCCGATGGGCCCTGGCCGTGCGCCAGTGCCCCGCGGGCAGCGCGCGGCGGTGACGCTCCAGGCACTCGTGGAGCGGCGTCTCGGCGAGCTGCGGCTCTTGCAGAGACATGTGCAGCACGCCGATCGCCTCCAGGGAGCGGGCCAGATCCGGGTGCTCCGCGTGCAGGACGGCCCGCCGGGTGGCCAGGGCCTGCTCGTGCAGCAGCAGTGCCCGCGCGTGCTCGCCCTTGTCCGCGGCCACCTGGGCGAGCCGGAACTGGCACATGGCCACGTCGGCGTGCTCCTCACCCAGCCGCGCGGTCCGGATGGCCAGTGAGCGCCGGTACAGGCCCTCCGCATCCTCGACTCGCCCTCTCGCCCGCATGAGGCCGGCGAGGTTGTTCAGGGCCATGGCCACCTGCAGATGATCCTGGCCGAGGGCGCGGCGGCGGATGTCGAAAGCCTCGCGGAAATGCGTCTCCGCTTCGTCATAGCGGCCCTCGGTGAGCCTCAGGAGGCCGAGGCTGCTGTAGCTGTTGGCCAGCTGCAGGTGCCCCTCGCCGTACATCGCCCGCCGGGTCTCCAGGGCCGCGAGCAGCTGGCGCTGGGCCGCCTCGAACTGCCCGACGTTGCGGTAGGCGTTGCCGATGATGGTCCGGACCGCCGCCTCGATCTCCGGGCGGTCGGCCAGTGCCACCTCGATCCAGTAGACACCCTCGTCGAGGAAGTTCCGCACCGTGACCTCGCTCGCCCCCGGCGACTCGACCGATCCGAGCGTGTCCTCCAGGAAGACCTTGATCGTGGTGACCTTCTCCGCTTCGGTGCGGGCCCGCTGGTACAGCAGCGACATGGCAATGCTGAAACCCGCCAGCAGCACCACCAGGCCCGCCGCCGCGCCGGCCTGCAGCTTGTAACGCTGCAGCGTCTTGCGCAGCACGTACCAGCCGCTGTCCCGCTTGGCGTCGATGGGCTCGCCCGCGAGGTACTGCTCGACGTCGCGACGCAGCGCTTCGGCCGACTGGTACCGCCGGTCCGGCTCCTTGGCCAGCGTCTTGCGCACGATGGTCTCCACCTCGTCGTCGAGCCGGTAGGGGTTCGACTCCGGCGGCCTCAAGGGTCGAGGCGGCGTGTGGACGATGGCGTCGATGATATCCGACATCTGGCCTGTCACCGGATACGGGAATCGGCCCGTGAGCACTTCGTAGAGGATCACACCCAGCGCGTAGACGTCGCTGCGCACGTCGACGAGCCCCGGATCGCCCGTCGTCTGCTCCGGCGAGGCGTAGGCGAGCGTGCCCAGAAACGCGCCGGTGTCGGTGACGGTGGCCTGCTCGCCGCTCACTTCGGGGTTGATGGGCCTGGCCAGCCCGAAGTCGAGCACGTGCGGCTGCCCCTCGGCGTCCACGATGACGTTGGCCGGCTTGAGGTCGCGGTGGATGATCCCCCGCTGGTGCGCATAGCTGACCGCGCCGCAGATCTGCGAGAACAGCTTCAAGCGGTCGGCCAGCGGCAGGTTTCGTCTGGCGTCGCCGCCGACGTACGCGTCGAGCGTCTCGCCTTCGAGGTACTCCATGGCGAACCAGTGGCCGCCGTCCCCGGTCGCGCCGCTGTCATAGACGGTCACGATGCTCGTGTGACGCAGCCCCGCCACCAGCTCGATCTCGCGCTCGAATCGTCGGCGCTGCTTGGACGTGGCGAAGGCGCCCGCGAGCAGCACCTTCAAGGCCACCAACCGATGCGTGGCCACCTGACGCGCCTGGTACACGACGCCCTGGCCGCCGCGATGCATCTCGGCCACGATCTCGTAGCCGGGGATCGACGGGCCCTTGCCGCCCGGCTCCAGGACGGCGGCGCCGGCCGGAGCCAGGCCCGCCTGCGAGTCGAGCAGACGCGACATGAGCGCGTTGTTCGCGCGGACGGCGTCGACCTGCTCGCGGCACGTGTCGCAGCCGGCGACATGGGCGGTGAGCCGCTGGTCGGCCGACTCGCCGGAGACGAAGGCTTCGATCTCGGCCATGGACGGGCAGTCGGCGGGGTCTGGGGTCTGGACCATCTACGCGACCTCGTAGAGCTGCTGGAGGCGGGCCAGGATCTCGCGAAGACGTTTCAGGCAGCGATGCTTGGCAAGATACACGTCGTTGAGCGAGATGCTCAGCTCCGACGCGACCTCGACGGGGCGCCGGCCGTCGAAGGCCAGCATCTCGAACGCGCGGATCGTGCCCGACTTCGTCTTCGTTTCCCGTCGAAGCTCGGCGAGCCCCTGACGAAGAATCTCCTGCTGGCACTGCTCGTCCCACATCGCGGTCAGCTTCGACTCGTCCGGCAGCTCCACGATCGCTGACATGCCGCGCTGCGGTCGGGCGGCCCGGCGCTGCTGGATGTCGGCAATGCAGTTCTTGGCGATCCCGATGATCCACGAGCGCAGGCGGCCCCGGTCGCGGTCGTACTTGCCGGCCCGGTAGCTCTTGACGAACCGTGTCAGCGCCTCCTGAGCGGCGTCGGCTGCGTCCTCGGCCGAGAGCCCCAGACGCCGCGCGAAACCGATGAGAACGGGGCGGTAGCGCTGGTCGAAGGCCTGCCAGGTCTCCTGGTCGGCGGGGTCGGCAAGCCTCTCCAGCAGGGCCGTGGTGGTCCGGGTGAGCATGCAACGTTCCTGGCGGCAGAGGAGCGCCGATCCATCCTATGACGCCTTGGCGGCCCGCCGCCGCCCGCAGGCGTCGCTCCCGGCCCCCGCGGCGGGCCGGATTTTCTTTTTGGCCAAAAACCGCCCTCGGTGCTGACAGATTCCACCCCGGAGACGGGAAAGCACTACAGACGCCCACGGGAGCGGGCCAAACAAAGGAGACCCGCCATGAAACGCAGCAACGACTATCTGATCGCAATCCTCCTCGCCCTGACGCTCGCCGGCGGCACCGCGACGCTCGCCCAGGACGTCGACTGGCGGCTGCTCAACGCCGACGTGGCGACGGTGGGCGGGGGCCAGCTGGAGCTTCGGCTCGTGATGCACCTCGACGGCGCGGACCTGCCCGAGGCCAGCCAGTTCAGCGTGCCCGTGAGCATCCTCTTCAACGGCCTGCCCGTCGAGGTGGACCACGATGTGATCATCACGGCCCTCACGCCCGCCACCCCGTGCCCGAACCCGCCCAACGGCGACGGCACGTGCACCGCCCCGGCCGCGCCGTGCCAGCAGCTCATGTACGACTACAAGGGAAGCCCCGGCACCGTCGACGGCCGATGCCTGCAGAACTTCCAGGTCGGCCAGTGCCAGTGCGTCACGGGTCTGCCGCCGGTCTTTCACAAGATCATTCCGGAGCCGGCGGAGCCCGGCGGCACCTTCGACATCATCATCGATCCCTTCAACCAGCAGCCCGAGACGGACGAGACCAACAACTCGTTCAGCTTCGAATGGATCAACCTGTGGCAGTGTCTCCCCCTTGAGGACTGGGAAGACTACGAGCCCGGCTTCCTGGACGAGGCTGGAGGCTGGACGACCTGGGACAACACCTCTATCGCCGATGCCCAGGTGACGGATGCCCAGGCCAGGAGCGGAACGCAGTCCGTCCAGATCGACGGCAACGCCGACCTCGTGCACCGATTCTGCGCGAGCCCCGGGATGTGGTCGTACTCAGCGTGGACGTACATTCCATCGGACTTCGCCTCCGGCGGAGCGGGCCCGCTCGACGGCTCGTGGTTCATCCTGCTGAACACCTACAACGTCGGGGGCCCGTACAACTGGTCCGTCCAGATGCAGTTTGACTCCAACGACGGGCTGCTGAAGGTCTATGACGGCGTCCTGGACCAGGATCCCAACGGGTTCGACGTCCCCTACGAGACGGATCGCTGGGTCAAGATCCAGACGATCATCGACCTCGAAGACGACTGGACGCGGGTCTACTTCGACGATCAGCTCGTCTCGGAGTACACGTGGACTGGCGGCGTGTCGGGCGGCGGCGGGGGCGCGCTGGACATCGCGGCCGTTGATCTGTACGCCAACGGATCATCGTCGGTGTTTTACGACGATCTCCGCCTCGAGCCCGTGAACGGATGCGGCGAGGGCCTCATGAGCGACGCCGACGGCGACGAACTGGACCTGGGCGAGGAGTTCGTGCTCGGCACCGACTCGTGCCTTGCCGACACCGACGAGGACGGCTTCACTGACGGCGCGGACAACTGCCCGACGGAGCCCAACGACCAGGCCGACACTGACGGCGACGGCATCGGCAATGCCTGCGAGGACTGCCCCGGCGACATCGACGGCGATGCGTCGATCGGGATCGCCGAGTTCCTGGCCGTGATCGGGCTCTGGGGCGAGGTGGACCCCGGTCACCCGCTGGACATCGACGGCGACGGGATCATCGGGATCGCCGAGTTCCTGTTCGTGATCGGCTCGTGGGGCGACTGCTGACACAGAACGGCGGGGGCGCCGCGTCTTTCCTTGGCGCCCCGGGCAGCCCTGCTGCCCGGGGCTCCTCCTTTTTGCGGCGACGCCCGACGCAACACCCGCCCGCGACCGATGGTCCGGTCGCGGGCGGGGCGTACGGAGAAACGGAGATTGGTCAGGCGGCCTCCCGTGCTCGCCGGTGCGGCGTGATCTTGTCGAGGTGGAGCCGCTCGATGCGCCCCTCCTCGTCGAAGCGGCACGTCACCCGCGCCGCGGGCCGCGACCGATCCGGCGTCCAGGCCACGGCCGTCACGACATCGTCGTCGATCCGGAACTCGTCGTAGACGTAGGTGTCGGGGTACCGCTCGGCCAGGCGTTGCAGCACGGCCTCGACCCGCGGGTGGATGACAAGCATGCGCAGCGGGACCTTCACCGGCGGCTGGCCGGCAACGACGACCGTGATGTCCTTGGTCACCCGGCCCGCGGTCGTCGCGGGCACCTCGAGCTCCAGGTGCACGTCGGCCTCCTCGCCCGGCGGCAGCGCGAACGGCGAGAAGTCCGGAAACGTCGTGCACTCGCACGCGGCGCGGGTCGCGGTCACCTGGCGGGTGACATGGCCGAGGTTCACCAGGTGCACCGAGGCAGACAGGAGATTGCCCGCCCGGACCGGCCCCAGGTCGGCCACGCGCGGGTCGGCGATCACATCGGCTTCGGGCACGAGGTCGTCGGCGGTCGTGCTCAGCCGGATCTCGAACTGCCGGGGCGGGTGATCCTTCATCGTGACGGTGATCTTGACGGTCTTGTGCCGGCCGTGGGCCTTGGGCGCCCTGATGTCAAAGGGAATCTCCAGCGCGGTGTTCGGCGGCAGCGCGGCCGGCTCGAACACGACCGCCGTGCAGCCGCAGCTCCCCTTCACGTCGACCACGTCCAGCGGCGTGTCCGCGGTGTTGCACAGCCACAGGCGGGAAGGCGTGGTCGAGTCGGGGGCCCGCTCGCCGAGATCGATCCCTTCCGGGATGAGCACGGCAGGGTGGGCCGCGGGGGCGGCACCGTGGGCCCCGGACCCGCCAATGGCGAGCAGGACGATTCCGATCAGTGCGTTTGTCATGGAGGGTCTCCTGGCTTGCGGGCGCGGCGATCGCCCACCGCGGGCGCGCGATCATCGACGCTTCGGAAGAACCGGGTTGTGAGCCGGCCGCTACGGGTTGCGGTCGGCGGCGAAGAGATGTACGGGCAGCTCCAGCGGGGCCTGGCCCTCGATGTCAAAGGTCACATGCTTGGTCTTTCCCGTGCCGGGCTCGACCGGCGCGGTCATGGTGATCTCCAGCGTCATGCACTCGCCGGGGGTGAGCACCTGCGGCTCGAACTCGCTGACGGTCGTGCAACCGCAGCTCGTTGCGGCACCGAAGACGGCCCGCGGTCGCGTCGAGCGGTTGCACAGGACGATCTCGCGGGACCTTGCCTCGCCCGGCCCGGCGATTCCCAGATCCAGCTCGCTGGGAATGGTGATCACGTCGGGGCCGATCAGCGGCGCCGACTCGCCGTTGTCGGCGACGACCTCGATGGTCGGGGGGCGTCGTTGGGCGAGCGAGATTCCGGCGGTCAGCAGCATCGCGGCCAGGCCGACCGGCACCATCCAGCGAAGTCCGGTCGAGGGGTCGGTGGGCCGCGATCCGAGAATGAGGCGGATCCGTCCGGCGACACTGCGGCGCCCGCCCAGCGCGGCCGGCGCCAGCGCCGGCGTCCGGTGCGGGACCATCGCCAGAAGAGCCTCGGCATAGGTGGCCGGCGACTGGCCGGCGGTGATCGCCCACGCGTCGCAGCTCTGCTCACAAAGGTCACGCATGCGTCGCACGGCCAGCCAGGTAAGCGGATTCCAGGGCAGCACGCACAGGACCAGCTCGCCGGCCAGGCTCGCCAGGTGATCCCGGCGCCTGGAGTGCGCCAGCTCGTGACAGAGGACGCCGAAGCCCACGCGGCCGTGATCACCCGCCGGCAGGATCAATCGGGGGCGATCGCCCCAGCACCAGACGACCGGGCAGCGAACGGCGGCCGACTCGTAGAGCAGTGGCGTGCTCCTGAGACCGAGTCGCGCGGCGGCGCGGCGGGCGACGCCGGCCAGCGGACCGTCCGCGATGGGCGTTGCCTCGGCGAGCAGACGACGGCCGCGCCGGACCGAGTCGGCCAGACGCAGAATCGCCAGCGTCGTCAGGACCAGCCACGCTGCGGCGAGCAGATGAGCCCACGTCAGGGCCGACGGCACCAGGGGAACGCCGTCGTCACCGGCGAGCCGTGCGGCGAGATCAGCCACTCCGACCGACCGGTTGACGCTGGCGAGCAGACCCAGACCCGACAGCCGGACGGCGGCGCTCAGCATCGGAGTCAGCGCGGCCGCGATGACGCACAGCAGCATCACGGTGTGCGCACGAGCGGGCCGGTGGCGGAGCAACGGACCGGCCGCCAGACCGGCCAGCAGCCAGGCCGAGGACTGCCACAGCGTCGCGAAGAGGATGGCTTCAATCCACGTTGCGCCGGCGTCCACCGGACCGCTCCTTTCGTCTCGCGTCGATCATGGCGCGCAGGGCCGCCAGGTTCTCGTCATCGATGCGGTCTCCCTCGATGAGGTGCTCGAACAGCAGCAGGGGATCGCCTCGGAAGACGCCGTCGACGAATCTCCACAGGGCGCTCGACCCGGCCTGCTCGCGGGAGCGGGCGGCCGAGTAGACATAGGCCCGGCCCTCCGCACGGTGGGTGACCCACCCGGACTTCTCCAGCTTCTGAAGCACCGACAGCACGGTCGTGTAGGCGGGCCGCTTGGGGCCGGGCAGCGTCTGGCGGACCTGCTCGACGGTGGCCTCCTGCCTGGCCCAGATCACCTCCATGACCGCCTGCTGCAGGCTTCCGAGCTCGTCGAGACGCTGGCGGGTCATGGTCGGTCTCCGGGGCGCGGCGGCACTACGCACTACCGTAGTACTACGAGCCATAGTACTAATCCGGATCCACCCGTCAAGAGAAAAACCGGTCGTTCCCCGCGCCGGTGGCGTCCCCGTGGCGCACGTGCGTCACGAGAATCGGGTCTGACGGGACCAGGAAGGCCGATTCCACGACGGACGTGCGTCGCCTGAGACATGCGTTGATCAGGATGCGGGCTGCCTTGGCGCCCGAAGGCCGTGCAGCTAAAACGCACGGCCCGGCCCGCGCCGGTGGTGGGAGCACATGGCCGAGGCCCTCGAGCATGACATCGTGATCATCGGCGGCGGCGGGGCAGGCCTGCGGGCGGCCATCGCGGTCATCGAGAACGACCCCGACCTTTCGGTGGCCGTGGTCTCCAAGGTGTACCCGATGCGCAGCCACACGGTGGCCGCCGAGGGGGGGGCGGCGGCGGTGATCAAGGACGCCGACAGCCTCGACGCCCATGCCTCCGACACGATCAGCGGCGCGGACTGGCTGGCCGATCAGGATGCGGTAGAGCTCTTCGTCAAGGAAGCCCCCAAGGAGCTCATCCAGCTCGAGCACTGGGGGTGCCCGTGGAGCCGCGAGCCGGACGGCCACGTCGCCGTGCGGCCCTTCGGCGGCATGAAGAACGAGCGGACGTGGTTCGCCGCCGACAAGACCGGCTTCCACATGCTGCACACGCTCTACCAGACGTCGCTGAAGCACGAGCGGCTGAAGACCTACGACGAGTGGTTCGCCACGGAGCTGCTCATCGAGAACGGGCGCTGCCAGGGACTCGCCGCCCTGGAGCTTCGCACGGGGCAGATCCGCCTGATCGCAGCCCGGGCCGTGATCATGTGCACGGGCGGGGCGGGGCGCATCTTCGCATTCACCACCAACGGCGCGATCAAGACCGGCGACGGTATGGCCCTGGCCTATCGCGCCGGTGTGCCGCTCAAGGACATGGAGTTTGTCCAGTACCACCCGACGGGCCTGCCGGGCACGGGCATCCTCATCACCGAGGCGGCTCGCGGCGAGGGCGGCATCCTGGTCAACAAGCACGGCCAGCGGTACCTCAAGGACTATGACCTCGGCGAGCCGCTGGACATCACCGACGCCCGCCACCCGCAGAAGAGGACGATGGAGCTGGGGCCGCGGGACAAGCTCTCCCAGGCCTTCGTCAAGGAGCGGCAGAAGGGCAACACGATCGAGAGCGCCTTCGGCGACGTGGTGCATTTGGACATCCGGCACCTCAGCGCGAAGAAGATCAGGCTCAAGCTGCCGTTCGTGCGGGAGCTCGCCCTCAACTATGCCGGCATCGACCCGATCAAGGAGCCGATCCCGGTGCGCCCGGTCGTGCACTACATGATGGGGGGCATTCACACGGACAAAGACGGGGCCACGCCGCTGGCAGGCCTTTTCGCCGCCGGCGAGTGCGCGTGCGTGAGCATCAACGGGGCGAACCGCCTCGGATCCAACTCGCTGACCGAGCTGCTGGTCTTCGGCGCGCGGGCGGGGGCCGCCGCGGCGCGTTTTGCTCGTGAGCACAAGGAACTGAGCACCGGCGCCCTGGAGAAGCAGGTCGAGGACGAGCGGCAGCGGATCCTCCGGGACTTCCTGACCCGCCAGGGCGGCACCGAGCGGATCGCCACGCTTCGCAACGAGCTGTACCACGCCATGGAGGAGGGCGCCGGGATCTACCGGACCGAGGAGTCGCTCAAACGCACCGACACGACGCTGGAGCTGCTTCACGAGCGCTACCAGAACCTCCAGATCGACGACCGCAGCAATTGCTACAACACGGACCTGATCGCGGCTCTCGAGCTGCGCAACATGCTCGACGTGGCGGGAGCACTGCTGCATTCGGCGCTGGAGCGACGCGAGTCGCGAGGCTCCCACCAGCGGACCGACCACCCGGATCGCGACGACAAGAAGTACCTCAAGCACACCCTCGCCTACCGCAAGGACGACGGTCCGCCCCGGATCAAGTACCTGGACGTGGTCATCACGAACTGGCCGCCCGCGGAGCGCGTCTACGGCGCCCAACCGGTCGAGGCAAAGGCCTGAGGGGGTCCGGGAATCGCTCACGCTCAAGTCGGCTCGCGATTGCTCCGAGGTGAGGGAGATCGTGGAAGCTCTCGGCAAAGCGGCGAGAACACTGACACGCCTCGTCCGTGACGTGGTCATGGCGACCGCCGGTCTCGCGGGTCTGATCGGCATCGGCGCGTGGAGCGGTGGTGATCTCGAGCAGGCGGCGCTTGTGTTTGTCGGCTTCTCGGTGGCCTGGGGCTTCGCCTTCCTGACGACCTCACGCTGGCTGGGCTAGCGGCTGGTTTGAGCGCTTACCGCGCCACGCTATAGTGAGCCCGCCATGGCCGACCGCACGATCACCCTCGAGGTGTTTCGCTATCAGCCGAACGGGGGCAGCGGAACCGCGAAGGAAAGGTTCCAGCGCTACGACGTGCCGTACCACGAGCACTGGGTGGTCCTGGACGCGCTCAACTGGATCAAGGATGAGCTCGACGGCACGCTGACCTATCGCTGGAGCTGCCGCATGGGGGTCTGCGGCAGCTGCGGCATGATGGTCAATGGCGAGCCGAAGCTGACCTGCGCGGCGTTTCTCAAGGACTACTTTCCGCAATCGATCAAGATCGAGCCGCTGTCGTACTTCCCCGTCGAACGCGATCTTCTCATCGACATCGAGGGCTTCCTCGCCAAGCTCAAGTCGATCAAGCCATGGATCATCCGCCAGCAGGAGAAGTCCCTGGACGAGGGCGAGTACCTGCAGAGCCCCAACGAGCTGGCGTCATTCAAGCAGTACTCGATGTGCATCAACTGCCTGCTGTGCTACGCGGCGTGCCCCGTGGTCGGGGCCGAGGAGGACTTCATCGGACCCGCGGCCATGGCCCTCGCCCAGCGGTACAACCTCGATTCGCGTGACGAGGGCGAGGACCTGCGGTCCGAGGCGCTCGGCGCCGAAGAGGGGGCCTGGGGATGCACCTTCGTCGGCGAGTGCACCGAGGTGTGCCCGAAGAACGTCGATCCCGGCGGCGCCATCCAGCGCGCCAAGGTGGAGAACACGAAGGCCTTCTACAAGAGGCTGCTGATGCCGTGGGGCAACCGATGAGGGCGAAACGCTTCCAGACGCCGATGCCGTCAACCTGGTTCCTGCAGCGGGCCGGGTACCGGCGGTTCATGGCGCGGGAGGCCACGGCCATCGCCTTCGCTCCGTTTCTCGTCTATCTGCTGGTGTGGATCCACCGGCTCTCCCAGGGGCCCGAGGCCTTCGCGGCGCTCATCGAGGTGACGCGGAACCCGGTTTCGGTGGTGCTGCACAGCCTCCTGTTCGGAGCGGTGCTCTATCACTCGTTCACCTGGTTCAACCTGACGCCCAAGATCATGCCCATGTACGTGGCGGAGGAGAAGGTGCCGGACTTCTGGGCTGCGATCTTCATGGGGTACCTGCCCTGGGTGGTGGTGACGGCGGTCGTGCTGTGGGGCGTCCTGCGGTGAAGAAGTCCAACGAGGCATTGTGGTGGTCACTGTTCTCGGCCGGCGGTGTCATGTCAGCGCTCTTTCTGCCGGTGTTCGTGGTGATCACGGGCCTGGTGGTGCCGTCCATGGCCGCGCGGAACGGTAGCCGCGTCACGCACGAGCATTTCGTTGCAATCGTCTCGTGGTGGCCGGTTCGTCTCGCCCTGTTCGGCATCATCTTCCTGACCGCGTTCCACGCCGCCCACCGGATCCGCCACGTTCTCATGGACCTCGGCTGGCGTCATCACGGCCTGCCGCTGATCGTCCTGTGCTACGGCGGGGCGATCGCCTGTACGGGTGCGGCGGGTTGGATTCTGGGGACGTTCTAGCTGGAGCGCTCCGTACGGCCCTCCGGGCCGACACTCGCTTTCGTACGGACCGCCGGATTCGATCCGGCGGTCCTGATCGGGTGCCATGCTCATGCGGCGCGGAGCCGGTTGAGGATCGGGACCAGCCGCCGTCCGTGCGGGCTGGCGTGGTACGCCGCGAAGGGCGGGCGCCCGTCGTGGATGTCCCGTTGAACCAGCGACTCCTGCTGGAGGTCGTGAAGCGACCGGGCCAGGGCGCGGTCGGTGATGCCGGTGAGGCGGGAGGCGATCTCGCCGAAGCGGGATGGGCCGCGGCCGATCGCCTGCAGCGCCGGCAGGGTCCACTTCTTGAGGGCCACGTTCATATCGAGCGAGGACTCGATCGCCGCCATCAGCTGCGCGCAGGCCGGCCCCACACGCTCCCCTCGCTTCGTGAGCAAATACTCGGGGCGAAGGGGGTGTCCGTAGCCGGGGTTCCGCCGGACCCAGCCCAGCTCGATGAGGTGGCTCATGGTCTGACGCATCGAGCCGGAGCTGGCCCCCGTCCGACGGGCCAGCGTGACCAGCTTGGCCCCCTTCGAGCGATGGAGCTCGGCCAGGGCCGGGACCGCCCAGCGGTGGTGAAAGAGCGCGATGAGCCGTTGGGGGGTCGTCATGGGAAAAGGGGGTTGACGCAAAAAGTATAGCAGCTATATTTTTAACGGCAAGAAGGAGATCAGCCATGGCCTCTTCCCTCGGCTTTGACGGCGGCCTGACCCTCTCGTTCCAGTGCACGGACCGCGCCCGGTCCATCGCGTGGTACCGGGACGTGCTCGGCTTCGAGCTGCTCTACGACGTTCAGGACATCGGCTGGTGCGAGCTCGCCTCGGCCGTCCCCGGCGTGAACGTGGGGCTCAGCGAGGTCGAGACGCCGAAGGTCGGCCACGGGCCCGTTCCCACCTTCGGCGTCAAGGACATCGACGCCGCCCGGTCGCGTATGGAATCGAGCAACGTCCGGTTTGACGGCGAGACGCGGACGATTCCGGAGATGGTCAAGCTCGCGACGTTCTATGATCCGGACGGCAACGCGCTGATGCTCTATGAGTCTCTGCAGAAGAAGCCCTGAGCGGCAATCGGAGAACCCTCATGCTCACGAAGACGATGATCCTGGCCGCGGTGGCCTCGGGCGCGACGACGGCCGGGGCCGAGACGCTGCCCATCTCCGCCCTTCGCCTCGGCGTCACCGACGTCGAGGCGTCGGTCCGCTTCTACGAGACGCACCTGGGCTTCTCGCCGGTGATCCGGTATCCCTCCGGGGCGGCGGTGCTCCAGGACCCCGAAGGCGTCTACCTCGTGCTGACCGCGGCCCAGCGGCCCGTTGAGCGTCCGGACGGCGCGTGTTACGTGCGGTTCAACTTCGCCGTGCCCGACCTCGACGACGCCATCGCATCGATGGAGTCCAGCGGAGTCCGGTTCACCGGCCGCGACGAGTCGGCGGTGGGCGGGTACGCGACGTTCATCGACCCGTCCGGGCACGCGCACAACATCAAGGAGCTTCATGCGGCGGACGAGCCGATCGACGGGCCCCGCGTGTACAACGCGGGGATCGCCGTGTCGGACATGGCGGCCGCCCGCGAGTTCTACGAGGCCGTGCTCGGTTTCGAGGCCCTCTCGGACGCCTATTACCCGCCGGTCGTCCCGATGAAGCCGGCCGGACGGACCATGTTCATCCTCTCCGACCGCAACGCCCGTGAGCCTGCCATCTACGACTACGACGCGGGCGTCTTCGCCGGGCTGGCGCTGGAGGCGGCCGACCTCGTCGAGACGGCCGGGCGTCTGAGACAGGCCGGCGTCGAGTTCGTGCACGAGCAGCCCGTCGATACGGGTCCGGTCATTCTGATGGCATTTCGCGATCCCTTCGGCAACGTGCACGAGCTGATCCAGCACGTGCCCTACGACCCCGGCCGCTCGAGCCCGACGCTGCAGGACGCCGCGTTCCTCACCGGAACCTGGCACGGTGAGCTCGGCGGCACGCCCCTGGAGGAGACCTGGGCCGAGCCGAGGGGCGACCACATGCTGGGCATGCTTCGCTGGCTCGACACGGAAGGGGCCAGCCGGATGTACGAGATCTTCACGCTCACCGAGACCGATGAAGGGCTCGTCTACCGTCTGCGTCACTTCGACGGCGAGCTCGAGCCGTGGACGTCGGAGGCGAGCGGGGCCAAGGCCTTCCGCGCCACCATCCAGGGGCGCCGAATCGTCTTCGAGCCGCTGAGCAACGTCGAGGGCATCGTCCGCGCCAGCTACGATGCGTCCCAGGAGGGGCGGCTCGTCTTCCGCATCGACTTCGAGCCGCAGACGCAGCGCCCGCCGCTGGTCATCGAGTTCGAGCGCCGCTGAGCAGCTCAGTACCCGTAGGGTGAGTCCGCTGCGGCCGACGCGACGGCGGCTGCCGCGGCCACGCCGGCAGGGACGAGCACCGCGATGACCCGCACCGCGGCGGCGATCCAGGGGCGCCGGCGCTGCCCAGGTGCGACCCGAGCGGCCAGCAGCCCCAGCGGCGCGGCCGAGACGAGCACGAAGCTCCAGACGGGAATCGGGGCATACGTCAGGAACTTCGCGCTGAGCACGAGGCCCGTCAGGGCGACCGCGATCACCGGCGCCGCCCCGCGGGCGAGCGACACGGCGGGCCGCCACCACGCCAGCACCGTGCACACGCCCAGCCCGGCCGCCAGCGCTGCCGACAGCTGAAAGAGCTTGGCGCTGTTGGCCTCGAGAATGACGATGCTCGCGCAGGTGGCGGCGACGAGCAGGGCAAGGGGCACCGACCCGCCACGACACCGCTCGCCGGCGTCGTTGATGACGGCGTGAGTGACCAGCACAAGAAGGCCCGTCACCGCCCGCCACAGCCAGGGTGACTCGACCCAGTCGCCGACGAGCACCGCCCCGGCGACCCCCGCCGGCAGCACGTACACCGCCACCCGCACCGCGGCCGGCCATCGCCGGCTCGAGTCGGCCGCCCCCACTGCCCCCGACACGAGAAGCACGTACACGATCCACTGCCAGCTCTCTGACGGTGGAAGCCCCGGCCAGCGCTCGCCCAGGAGATACGCGGGCATCAGCGCCAGCGTGAAAGCCGCGGCGCCGCCCCAACGCCCCCCCGCCAGTGCGGCGTCAGGTCGCCACGGCCGCCACGCGATGAGCATGAGCACCATGCACACACCGACCGCCCCCGCGATGCTCAGGGCCAGCAGCTGGAACACGGGCGCATGGTATCGGCGGCTACTTCTTCCTGCCCTCGATACCAACCATCAGGGTCACCTCGTCGCCGAGGCCCTGCGGCATGTAGCTGATGTCGAAGGCGCTGCGGCTGATGGTGAATGTCGTCCGGAAGCCGGCGAGGTGACCCCGCTCGGTCTCGCGGGTGCCGAGGTGCTCGATCTGAACGGTGACCGGCTTGGTCACGCCGTGGGCGGTCAGGTCGCCGGTGACTTCGTAGGTGCTGGTGCCCGCCTTCTTGACCGACGTGCTCTTGAACGTGATCTCGGGAAACTGCTTGGCGTTGAGAAAGTCGGCGCTCTTGATGTGCCCGTCGCGCCGGCCGTTGTTGGTATCGACCTTCTCAGCCTTGACGCCGACCTCGAAGGTGCACTTCGACGGGTCGTCGGGGTCCAAATGGAACTCGCCGTATGGACTGTTGAAGCGCCCGTAGAAGTAGCCGACGCCCATGTGGCTGATCCCGAAGATGATCGACGAGTGGACGGGATCCACCTTGAATGTGGCGGCGTCGGTGCGGGGCCCCGGCTCCATCTGGGCCTGGACCGTGGGCAGCGTCGCAAGCCACGCGAGACCGCCGAGCAGAGCGACGGCAACGGCAACGGTGCGGATTCTCATTGATCTGTCCTTGCTTTGGAACGTGGATCGGGTTCGTGTTCGACCTGCAGCAGCACCCTGATGGCCCGCTCCAGCGCGCGGTAATCGTCGTTCTCCCGGTGAAAGTCGGGATCGTCCGACGGGAAGAAGACCGGGCCGGGGTGCACGAAGCGTATGACGTTGTCGGTGTCCACGAGAAAGCTGGCGCTGGTCGCCTCGCGGTCGCCGGTTGAGAGATAGAACGTGTCGAGGATCGACCAGTCCTCGTCGAGCACGATGGCGCCGTCGTAGCCGAGCCGGCCGGCTGTCGCCAGCACGTGCTCGTTGTCGACGCGTCGCGGCGGCTTGGGGTGGTACACGGCGATCACCTTGAGGCCCTTGGGCCCGTAGACGCGGCGAAGCTGCTCGACGGCCGGCAGGCTGGCCCGGCAGTACGGGCAGCCGTTGGTCCACCACCGGTACAGCACGGCTTTCTTGCGGGCGGGGTTGGCAAGATCGGCCTTGGGTCTGATCACGCGATCGAAGTCCGGTTTCGGGAAGGGTGTGCCCACGAGGTCCTGGCCGCCGCGCTGCTCGGGCAGGAGATCGATCTTCCGGGCACGCGGTTCGGAAGCGGGGCTGGGGCCGCGCAGAGCGTCGATCATGGTGCGAGCCTTTGCAAGTCCGATGTGGAAGTCGTTGTATCTGACACGCCCCTGCTTGTCGATGATGATGACCCAGGGGGTGCCGCCGGTCCGGTAGCGCTGCATGATGCTCGAGCGCCGCCCGTCGGAGCCGTCGTGGCCGACGGGGATCTCGAGCGCGTACTCGCGTGCCGTGTCCCAGGCCCGCCCGGGCGTATTGGTCGAGTAGCCTTCGAAGACGGTCTGCACGGCGACGAAGGCAACGTCGTCGGCGTCCCGGTACTCGCCGATGAGACGCTGGAGGGTGGGCAACCCTTGTGAGTGGCAGCCGGGGCACCACGACTGAAACCCCAGCACGTACAGGACCTTTCCCTTGAAGTCATCAACGTCCAGGGTCACCGCGCCCTCGGGCAGGTTGATCCACTGGGTGACGCCCCAGCTCGGGGCCGCCCGACCGGCGATCCCGCGGGCCGGCGACTGACCCGCGGCGGCGACCGTGAAGAGCAACGCGACGGCACCGGCAAGCAGGGGTCGTGATCGGCGGCAGTCCATCAGACCGAGCATACTCCGTGAACACACGTGCCGGTGATTGTATTTCGCGGGCGTGGCCGGCAGGCGTCTAGAATGGGCCTCATGTCGGTGCCGCAGATTGCCATCGTGGGGCGGCCGAACGTCGGCAAGTCGAGCCTCCTGAACCGCCTGGCCCGCCAGCGCGTCTCCATCGTTGCCGCCGAGCCGGGCGTGACCCGGGACCGGGTCTCTGCGCTCATCGAGCTGGATGCGCCGATGGAAAGCCCCCCCGGCACGCCGGTGAGGATGGTGGAGGTCGTGGACACCGGCGGCTTCGGCGCGTACACGGCCCAGGGCAAGCGCTACGACGATATCGGCGCCGACCTGGCCTCGCTCGCGCCGGACATCGAAGCGCAGATCCAGATCGCCACCGATCGAGCGGATGTGATCCTGCTGGTCGTCGACGTTCAAAGCGGCCTGTGCCGGCTCGACGCCGACATTGCCACGCTGCTGCGTCGTCACGGCGACACGGACAAGGTGCTGCTTGTCGCCAACAAGGTTGACAGCGACAAGTGGATCGCCCACAGCATCGAGGCGTCCGCCCTTGGTTTCGGCGAGCCTCGGTGCGTCTCTGCCGCCAACGGCTACGGGATGCGGGAGCTCATGGAGTGCATCTACGAGCGCGTCGGTGAGACGGACGCTGCCGGCGAGGCCGGCCAGGAGATGAAGATCGCGATCGTGGCCAAGCGCAACGCAGGGAAGTCCACGCTCATCAACACGCTGGCGGGAGAGCCGAGGGTCATCGTCTCGGAGATTGCCGGCACGACGCGCGACGCCATCGACGTGCGGTTCGAGATCAACGGCCGCAGCATGGTCGCCATCGACACCGCCGGCGTCCGCAAGCGCAAGAGCTTCGCCGATGACATCGAGGAGTACGCCTACCACCGGATGCTCTCGGCCATCCGTCGGGCCGACGTCGTCGTGTTTCTCGTCGACGCCACGGTCGAGGTCTCGCAGGTGGACAAAAAGCTGTCGCTCGAGCTCCAGCGTCAGTACAAGCCCACGATCATCGCCGTGAACAAGTGGGACCTTGTCGAGGACCGGCTGACCGCCAAGGACTACCTGACCTATCTCACCGAGCAGCTCCGCGGTTTGGATTACGCGCCGATCGCCTTCGTCAGCGCCAAGACGGGTCGCGGCCTGAAGGATCTCGTGGCCATGGCCTTCAACCTGCACGAGCAGGCGAGCCACTTCGAGCCGACGGCCCGGCTGAACCGGATCATCGAGGTGATCCTGAGCCGGCGCGGGCCGTCGCCGAAGCTCGGCACCCACGCCAAGGTCTATTACGCCGCGCAGATCGCGAGCAACCCCCCCACGATCGCGCTGGTGGTCAACGATCCGATGCTCTTCCGCGGCCCTTACGAGCGCTACCTCGTCAACAGGCTGCACGAGGAGCTCGCGTGCAGCGAGGTGCCGATTCGCATCGTCTTCCGCAAACGCAAACGGATGAGCCTCGAGGAGCTCAAGCAAGGGGCCAGGGATCAGGACTCACAGCTCGGCCGCATGCAGGCCCCCTCCCGGGACGCGGGCCCAGTCCCGAGGGCTCCATCGCGAAGCAGGGCGGAGCCGCAACCTCCCGCAGCACAGCTCTAAAACGTCGTATCCTCATCCCCCACGATCGGCGGCGCCGGCTTGCCGGGGTTCTCCAGCAGCTCCCCGATCAGCTCCAGTCGGTTGGCCACGACGGCCATGGACTCCGGACGATCGTTGGGCTTGATGCGCACGCAGTCCAGAATCTGCTTTGACAGAAGCGGGTGAATGCTCTCGTCCTTCTCCTGCGGAGGCGTGGGCGGCCGCACCATGCTCGTGTCCACGGCGCCGGTGTACAGGCTGTCGGTTTCGTCCTTGGGTGGCAGGGCGGTGGGGATGACCTCGCCCACGAGCACCCAGTACATCGTCGCCCCGAAGTTGTAGATGTCCGTCTTGGCGGTGATGGCCTGGCGGTGCGCCTGCTCCGGCGCCATGTAGCCGGGCGTGCCCTGGATGCGCTTCTTGACCGTGCCGATCGGGCAGCCCTGGCCGAGATCGATGATCTTCACGTCGTCTTCCTCGCCGACGAGAATGTTGCTTGGCTTGATATCGGCGTGCACGAAGCCGCGGGCGTGCATGTGGGCCAGCGCCTGCGCGATCTGGTGGAAGATCCGCACGGCCTGGGCGTGGCTTTGGGGCAGACGCTGGTCGAGGGTGGCCGCGTCGACGAGCTCCATGATCAGCGTGACCGCTCGCACCTTGAAGCCCTTGCGGTGCTTGATCAGCCGCTCCACGCTGCGGACGTGGGGGTGGTCGAGCTTCGAGCCGACCGCGTACTCGGTCTCGACCTGCTCGATGAAGCGGTGGTCCTTCTCCGACTCCTTGATCACGTGCTTGAGGGCCCAGACCTGCTTGGTCTTGGGGTCCTGGACGGCATACAGCTCGGAGGCAGCTCCCTTGCCGATCCGGGCCAGAACGCGGTAGCCGGCGATCTGCATTTCATGCGTCATGGTGGCGTTGGCTGCCTGCATTGCGAACGAGGATCCCCCGCCTCGTCCCCGGAGCGTCCGGCTCGGGCGGCTCAACAGCCGGGCCGAGCAGGGACGAGGGTCACGCTGTCGGAGTGGACTGCCTAGCGTAGTAGCTTGCCCGGCCGGTATCAACGAAGCGGATTCAGGAGCTGCCGATCCAGCACGGCGGTCGGGAAATGCCGTCCCGGGCTGGTTGTCAGGTCCGCGGCGACGTCGCGGTGCAGCCGCACGGCGCTGGGGGGAATCGCAAGCTCCCGCTGCAGCCGGCGAACGAGGCTGATGAGCTGGGTGGTTTGGCGCTCTGAGAAAGGCCGGCGATCACCGTTGCCGACGAGACAGATGGCGATGGTGTGCTGATTATAGAACTCGGCGTTCGGACCCACGGCGTGCCAGCCCGGAAGCTGGCGTATCCAGCGCTCGCCTACGTGGGCAAGGCCGTCGCTCATCCCGTTGCCGTTTCCGATAACAAAGTGATACCCCATCATCCGGGCGCCCCGGCTCACGTGGAGCCGGCGTATCGAATCCGCGTCGCCCGCGGGCTCGCCGGAGTGGTGAATGACGATCCCCTTCCATCGGTCACGGTCGAGGGCGTGCTCGGTGCGGAAGATCGGGTCGCCGGCGTGCGAGCTGTGCAGGACGCTTGCCTTGGCGGCAGGGAAGCCGGGCCCGGCGCGGTGGTCGCTGATCGCGAGCAGGCCGACGACCACTGTCATCGAAGCAAAAAAGCTGCTCCAGACGATCCTGGTCCGCCGCGCGATACGTGGGGTTGTGCCGGTCCGTGGCACCTGTGCGTGCGCCTCACATGCTCCTGACGACAGTACCCATATCGGACGGATCCCGAGCGCTCACCAGTTTTCGGGTGGGTTGCCGCCCATTCGAACGCTCAGTTCGGAGGCGTCAGGCGGGTCCGCAGGGCCGGCTGGGGGTTGCCGAACACGTCCGGCTCCTCGAGAGGGACGTAGCCGCTCCGCATGCGGTCGTGGACCTCGAACTGGGTGCGTGGTGCGTCCTTCGGGAACAGCGGCTTCTGGCACCCGGCCTGGGGCACCGCGAGCAGGAGCATTGCCCCCAGCACCAGCCACGTCACCGCCGAGCGTCGCATAGCGCAGTATATGGCTCCGCCGACCGCCCGGACTTGAGCGGAAACGCGTTCAAATCCCGGCCCAAGCCGAAAAGCGGGTCCCCGAGCCTCTGTCGTCAATCACGGTTTCAGGCCGATGCCGCGGTGATCCGCGAACTCCCGGCCGTCAAACGCATCGACGAACTCGACCTGCACGATGCACTCGACCGCATCAAGGTCGGCCGCCGGCGCCAGGGGAACCTCGACCGCGTAGTGCGTTCCCATGAGGCTCGAGCGATAGGCCTGCCGGACCTCCACGGGCCCCAGCGTGATCCGTCCCAGCGTGATCGCGTCCACGTCGTCCGGCAGGACCGCCGCCTGGACTGTGAGGCGGCCCACGATCTGCACGAAACGGTCGAGCCCGTCCCGTGGCGCGACGTACACGATCAACCTGTCGGGCCGCCCGTCGCCGTCATCGTCCCGGACGTGGCTGCGGGAGTCGATCGAGAGGGCGGCGACGCGGGGCACATGGCTCCTGTACTCGTCGGGCAGAGGTCGGGGCTCCGACGTCGCCTCCTCCAACCGGGCTGCCAGCTCCTCGTTGTGCAGGGTCAGGCGTCGCACCTCGTCGGTCAGTTGCATGTTCTTCGCCCGCAGCCGGTCGTTCGCCAGCGAAGCGCGTTTGGCGCCCCCGCCGCACCCGGCGGCGGCCAGCAGCATGCACGAGGCGAGCGCCAGAGCTCCTGACGCACGGCCGGTTCCAGAGACGCCGCGCAACCCCTGACCGCTCATCCCTCTTTCTTGCGGCCGAGCGGCTTTGGCGGGTGCTCGAGGATCTTGTCGGCGAGGCCGTAGTCGACCATCTCCTTGGCGCTGAGCCATTTGTTGCGCTCACAGTCCTCGGCGAGTCTCTCGACGGGCTGGCCGGTGCGCTCCGAGTAGATCCTGAAGATGATGTCGCGCAGCCGCAGCATCTCGCGGGCCTCGATCTCCAGATCGGTGGCCTGGCCTTCCAGGACGCCCGACAGCAGCGGCTGGTGCATCAGGTTCTTGGCGTTCGGCAGCGTATAGCGTTTGTCGGGACTGCCCGAGCACGCGATGAGCGAGCCCATGGACGCGGCCTGGCCGATGATGTACGTCGCCACGTCGCCGGGGATGTATCGCATCGTGTCGATGATCCCCAGCCCGGCCGTGACGCTGCCACCCGGCGAGTTGATGTACAGGTTCACGTCCGCCTTGGGGTCCTCGTTGGCCAGGAACAGCATCTGGGCGACGACGATGTTGGCGGTCTCGTCGGTGACGGGCCCGCCCATGAAGATGATGCGGTCGCTCAGCAGCCGGGAGTAGATGTCGTACGCCCGCTCCCCGCGGCCGGTTTTCTCGATGACGATCGGAACCAGAGTGGACATGGCAATCTCGCAGCGGGCAAAGACCCGCGGGCCGGCGCGGCGCGTCTGGGTCTACTTTTCCTTCTTGTTGTCCTTCTTCTCGTCCTTCTTGTCGTTCTTCTTGTCGCTCTTGTCCTTGGGTGAGAAGACCTCGTCTACCAGCCCGTACGCCTTGGCCTCCGGCGCCGTGAAGTAGCGGTCCCGCTCTCCGTCGCGTGCGACCTGCTCCACGGGCTGGCCTGTGTGGTTGGCGATGATCTGGTTGAGCGTCTGCTTGGCCTTGATGATCTGCTCCGCCTGGATCTGGATGTCCGTGGTGTGCCCGGTCACTCCGCCGTAGGGCTGGTGGATCATGACCTTGGCGTGCGGCAGGATGTGGCGTTTCCCGGCGCAGCCGGCGCACAGGAGCACGGCGCCGCCGGAGTACGCCCGCCCGATGCAATACGTGGCGACGTCCGACGAAAGGAACTGCATCGTGTCGTAGACGGCCAGCGTGTCGTCGACGGATCCGCCGGGGCTGTTGATGTAGAGGTTGATGTCCTGGCCCCGGCGCTGATCCTCCAGGTACAGCATCTGCATCATGACCCTGGCCGCGGACACGTGGGTGATCTCGCCGACGAGGAAGACGACGCGGTTCTCGAGCAGAAGCTCATCAATCGTCATCTCGCGCGTGCGCTGGTACTGGACGCTGTCGCGCGGATCCGGAAACAGTCTGTGGGAGTCCATAGCGGGGGGCATCATACAGGGATCCGAGCGAAGCGAGGGCTCAACGGCGAGGCCGGATGCCTCGCGAGAGACACAACCGGTCTGCGGCATGGATGCCGCGATTGGATCGGCACGATGCCGGCGGCAGTTGAGCCGGGGCACGTCGCGCGGCTGACTCCTTTTTTCTAAAAATCCTCATCAAGCCCCGCCGCCGGCCGCGGCTCGGGCAACTTCGTGTCGGCGGAGCCGAGTCGCGCTCGGTCACTGGGCAGGCAGATCACGAACGTGGCGCCCTTGCCGCATCCCGGCTCCAGCGTGATGCGGCCGCCGTGCTCCTCGACAATCTTGCGCGTGACGGCCAGACCCAGCCCCGTGCCGCGCTGGCCCTTGGTGGACCAGAACGCCTCAAACACCTCCTCGCGGCGTTCGGGCGGAACCCCTGGACCGTTGTCGGAAACGCTGATGAGGGTCTGGTGGCGGTCCGGCAGATACCGCGTCGACACCGTGATCACGCCGCTCCTGGCGGGCACCGCCTCCAGGGCGTTGGTCAGGAGGTTGATCACGGCCTGGTGGATCGCCGCCGGATCCATGGGCACCGGGGGAGCGTCCTCGGCGAGGTCGAGCAGCAGCCCCACCCGCTTGCGGTCGCACTGGCTCTGGAGCAGCTCGGTCGCCTCGCCGATGAGTCGGCTCAGCGGCGTCAGCTCGAGCTCCAGCTCGCGCTGCTTTGAGTACGCGAGCATGTTCAGCGCGAGCCCTTGGATCCGGTCGAGGTTGCGGGTCAGGATCGGCCAGCCCTCCTTCGCGAGCTTCAGATCGCCCCTCTTGAGCGCGAGCTCGACCGCGTCGGCGCCGCCGCGTAGACCCTGAAGGATGTTCTTGATGGAGTGGCTCAGCCAGGCGACCGTCTGGCCGATGGCGGCCAGCCGCTCCGTCTGCATACGGGAGCTCACGAGCTCGGTGCTGGCCAGGGCCAGCCCCGCGTGCTGGCCGATCGCGTTGAGAAGGTGCAGCTGGGACTCCGAGAACGTGAAGTGCGCCAGCGACGAGTCGATGCAGATCACGCCCGCCATCCGGGGCCCGGTCGGGATCGGGACGCAGATGGCCGACCGGATGCCGTACTCCTGGACGGAGTCCCCCGCCCCGAACCGCGAGTCTGTCATGGCGTTCGTGGAGAGGATCCCCTCGCCTCCGCTCATGGTGTGCTGGATGATGGTCCGGCTGATCGGGATGCGGCCGGCGTCGGCGGCGGCGGGACGTTCCTTGTACCGCACGACGACCGGCTCCAGCTCGCTGCGGGGGTTGGCCGGATCGGCCTTGAGCAGGATGAAGCCGTGATCAGGCTGGAACTCCTCGAAGATCAGGTCCATGATGCGGTTGAGCAGCGGCTCGCGGTCGATGGCCGAGGTGGTCAACGCCGTCAGCTCATAAATGACCCGCAGATGGTCGGTTGCGGCTTTGACCGGGTCGGGCACGGCGAGGATCATCGAGTCCTCGTTGGGGTTGACACGATGCTCGACCGTCACGTCCATGTCCTGCGGAGCCACGATCTGGACCCGCGACGACCGGCCGTCGTCGGGGGAGACGGCGAAGACCATCAGCGTCGAGCCGCAGCGGATCTGATCGCCGGGGGAGAGCTCGACGGGCTCCGCGGTGACCCGCTCGCCGTTGACAAAAGTCCCGTTGGACGACTCCAGGTCCCGCAGCAGCCACCGTCCGTCGTCCGGGGTCAGCTCCGCGTGACGCCGGCTGACGGTGGTGTCGGTCAGCGGCAGGGCTTCCGAGGATCGGCCGATGAGCTGCGGCTCGGCATCCGGAAGCCCGAACTTCATGCCGCGATCGGGCCCTTGGAGCACATCCAGCATCAGCACAGTAGGCAATCGTAGGCCGGGTGCCCTTTTCAACCGGACTCCGCTCCGCGGCCGAGGTGGAGTAGGATTCGCCACGACTCCATGAGCAGGGCCCAGCAACAGATCGAGAGCCTCAACGCGTCAATGCGCATCGTGGTTCTCCACGGCCGTGAGCCCTTCCTGCAGAGCGAGGCGACCCACCGCCTCGCCGAGCTGCTCGCGGCCGAGCACGGGGACGCCGCCCGCTTCTCAATCGATGGTGAGACGGCCACGTTGTCCGACGTCCTGGACGAGCTGCGGAGCTACGCCCTGTTCGAGCCCCACAAGCTGGTGATCGTCGACGCGGCGGACCGGTTTCTGGCCGGCGACGCCCGCCGGCGGCCCATGGAGGCGTATGCCGCCCAGCCCGCGGAGCACGCGACGCTGCTCATGAGGGCCGAGACGTGGAGGCCCGGCAAGTTCGACAAGCTCGTGGCCGCGGTCGGGACCGTGATCAAGTGCGAGCCGCTCAAGGACCGGGAGGCCGTCGCGTGGTGCCGCGACAACGCCCAGGCCCGCCACGGGGCGGCGATCGAGCGCCAGGCCGCGGAGCTGCTCGTGCAGCGGCTGGGGCCGGGGCTGTCCCGGCTCGACAGCGAGCTCGCCAAGCTGGTCGCCTTCTCCGGTGGCTCCCGGTCGATCACCCGCGCCGACGTCGGGGAGCTGGTGGGCCGCAGCCGGGAGGAGCAGGCGTGGGCGCTGCAGACGGCCATCATGTCGGGAACGCCGGCCACCGCCGTCGCCAAGCTGCGCGAGTTGCTGGACGTCTCGCGGCTGGACACGACGCTGGTCATGTGGGCCATCAGCGACCTGCTCCGGCGCGTTCACGCGGCGGCGCAGCTGCTGCGTCAGGGGGCCTCCGGGCAGGACCTTCGCAGAACGCTCAAGCTGTGGGGGCCGACGGGCGAACGGGTGGTGGAGGTGGCCCGGAGCACCGAGCCGCGTCGAATCGCGCAACTCCTGCACGAAGCCGTCGAGACCGACGTGCGCAGCAAGCGAGGTCTGGGAGATGCTCAACGGAACCTTGAAGCCTTGACCCTCCGCGTGACCGATACCATTGGGTGCGTCTAGACTCGCTCCGGGCAGGGAGGCCCAACGGTGCGCGCGCGTCAATTCTCTTTCGTCATCACCCTCGTGGCGTCCGCGGTGTCGGGCTGCGCGGCGCCGAAGGGAGCGGGGGGGCCGGGTGCTCCGGAAGCCGGGGGCAAGGCGACGCCGGCCGACGATTCGACCGAGGCCTCGCCGGAGGCACTGGCGATGGCCGAACAGGCCCGCCGTGACGTCGAGCAGCTGCTTCAGCTGCCCCAGGGCGGGGACCCGGCGACAAAGGTGTCCGACGGCGGCGGTGCCCGGCCGACGGAGATCCAGTGGATCAACCTGCCCAATCCGAGTGCCGCCGACACCGGCTCCCCGACCGGGCCCGCCCAGGCGACCCTGCCCGGCGACCTGGTGCCGATCCCCGCCGATCCGCCGTCGCTGCCCCCGGTGGACGACACGCCCGGGGGCGGGATGCTGGCCGAGCTGCCGGGCGGCTCGCCGGAGGCGGACCGGCTGCGGCAGCTGATCGTCGATCTCTCCGCCGAGCTCTACCGTGAGGCGGCCTACAGCGACGTGCCGCTCCGGGAGCTGCTGCTGATCGCCGCCACCACGATGATCACCCCCGACCGGTCCCTCGTGCCCGATGCCCTTCCCGGCCTCACCGAGCGCGAGCGTGAGCTGCTGGGACGGCTGCAGACGCACTTCAGCCGGCTCGGCCGGGAGCTCGTCGAGACGGGCGATCCCGAGGCCCTGGTCGCGGCCATCGACGCCCTGCAGCGGTCTCTGGCCAAGCCGGTCCGGCTGTCGCTGCCAAGGGCGGCGTTGTGCACCCGTGTCGGCGGCTTCGGAGACTACGACGAGTTCCCGCGCAACCAGGCCGGACGCTACACGTTTCTCGCCCACACCGGGCAGCAGGCCGTCGTCTACGTGGAGGTCGAGGATTTCGTCAGCGAGCTCGACGAACAAGGAAAGTGGGTGACGGAGCTGTCGCAGCAGCTCGTGGTGTTCAGTGACCGCGACGGCATTCCCGTGTGGCGGGAGGACTGGCAGGCCGGCGTCGACAGAAGCAAGAACCGCCGCGACGATTTCTTCATCGTGCAGATCGTCACGCTGCCCAAGGCGCTGTCCGTGGGCCGCTACCAGCTCAAGATCCACGCCCGCGACGAAAAGTCGGGCGCCGAGACGGAGACCACCGTGGAGATCGAGATGGTGGCCGATCCGAGGATGGCCGCAGGGGGCTAAGGACCAGCGGGCCGGATCAACCCCAGTTGCCCAGGACGGTCAGGAAGTCCAGGATCCCGACCTCGCAGTCGCCGTCCGTGTCGCCCGTGCAGGGCGGGCACGGAGCGGGGCACAGCCCCCAGTTCCCGATGACGAGCAGGAAGTCGTTGATTCCGACGATCCCGTCGCCATCGACGTCGCCGGGGGGCGGCAACGGAAGGTCGAGGTTGTAGAACATGTCGAGGTTGCAGCTCCAGAACTCGGCGCCGTCCCAGACGAGCCCGTACCACACGTCGTCGGGGAGGCTGAAGGTCTCCATCACCTCGCCGGCGGCGTCGACCCGCAGAATCTCATCGGTCGCGTTGTCCAGCACCCACAGGTCACCGCCCACCCAGGCGAGGCCGTGCACGTCCGCCGCCCCGAACTCGAGCGTGGCCACGATGTCGCCGGTCTCCGGGTCGACGGCGTGGACGGGAGTGGGCAGGGAAGCGGAGTGGTGCCCCGCCCACAGCAACCCGTCCTGAAAGGTCAGGCCGAAGTATGGGTGAGTCGGGGCCGCGTCGTGCGCGACGGTGCTGACGATCGAGTAATCAGAGAACGACAGCTCGTAGAAGTTCTGGGTGATCGTGTCAACGATCCAGAAGGTGCCGCCCGCGGCGGCCATGCCGTGGAGATGGCGCTCGGGGGGATCCGGAAGCAGGGGAGACACGACCTCCAGCTGCTCCCCGGTGGCGGGGTCGTAGCGGATCAGCATGTTGCCCTTGCCGACGCCGTACATGTCGCCGTCGTAAGAGCAGATCCCCATGATCGGCTGAGGGGCGCCGGTCGGAAAGACGGGGATGACATCCGCGGCCCGGGCAATGCCGGCCGCGGCGGCGAGCAAAACGATCGCCGGGCCTCGCCGTGGCCAGCGACACCTGTCCACCTTGCGTGAAGCCATGATGCCTCCTGTCGGCTTCACCCAGCAGACCCCAGGCGGCCCCCGGTCGCAATAGGGAAACAACCGTGTTTCCGCGACGGCGGGCCGAGGTCGGCCGGTCTGGAGCTCGGCGTGCGGCCCGGATCAGAAGAGCGTGTAGATGAACGGCGCGGCCGCGGTGCTGCCCAGGATCACGATGATCGCCACGAGCAGCAGCACGACGATGATCGGCGTCAGCCACCACTTCTTGTTGTACCGCAGGAAGTCGAAGAACTCCCGCGCGAGGCCGGGGCTGGGCTCGGCCGCCTGGCGGGCGAAGTCGTCCGTGTCCGCTTGCGGCTTGGTGTCGGTCGTGGTCATCGCGGCCATCCTACTCTAGAACTAGAACTGCCTGAAGTAGCGGTTGCGATCGGTGTCCGGCCGGTGCTCGACCCAATAGCTCGGCGTCTCGGGCTCGAAGCGCCGGTGCAGGGGGTCGCGCCCCAGGGCCCGCATCAGCAGCCCGGTGACCGTGAACAGGACGTAATAGACCGCGGCCAGGACCACATGCGTGACCACCCAGCCGATGGGAAACGCCAGGTACATCCACGCGAGGTACAGCAGCCTGCGGACCGGCGGTAGGGCGTAATACAGCACCGTGACCGTCCCGGCCGCGATCCAGACAACATTGCCCGCTCGCGGCGCGTCGAACTGCCATCGGACGAGCGCGCCGACGATGGCGAAGAACAGGGCGAAGATCGCGCCGAACCACGCCAGCTCGCGGCGGGAAGGATTGCGGTTGATCTCGATCAGGCCCATGGACGGTCTCACGAATCAGTCGAGCTGGAAGGTTGCGAGGTACTCATCGATCTCGTGCCGGGTGGCGTTGGGCTGCTCCTGCTTGAGCAGAACGATGTTCTCCATGACCAGCACGTCCATGTTCGTGGCCAGGAAACACCGGTAGGCGTGCTCCGGCGAGCAGACGATCGGCTCGCCCCGCACGTTGAAGCTCGTGTTGATGACCACGGGGCAGCCGGTCCTTTTCGCGAAGGCCTTGATGAGCCTGTGGTACCGTCCGTGGCGGCGTTCGTCCACGGTCTGCACGCGCGCCGAGTAATCCACGTGGGTGATGGCGGGCACGTCGGAGCGTTTGACCTTGAGCTTGTCCAGGCCCCGGAGCCCGTGCATCTTGCCGTCGGCCTTCGTGCGTTTCTTCTCCTGCACGTCGGCCACGAGCAGCATGTACGGGCTCTGCTCGCGTTTTCGCATCTCGAAGTACTCGTCCACCGCCTCCTCGAGGACGCTGGGGGCGAACGGGCGGAACGACTCGCGGAACTTGATCTTGAGGTTCATCACCGACTGCATGGCCTCGCTGCGGGCGTCGCCGAGAATGCTGCGGCTGCCCAGGGCCCGCGGCCCGAACTCCATGCGGCCCTGCATCCAGCCGACGACCTTCTCGTCGGCCATGTACTCCGCGACGTCCTCACAGAGCTTCGCCTCGTCTTCGTAGCGATGGTACCTGGCGCCGACGCTCTCCAGAAACTCGACGATCTGGTCGTCTGTGAAGCGGGGCCCCAGCAGCGACCCGAACTGGATGTCGTCGGGGCGGGTCGTCCGCGGGTTGTCGAGCAGCTGGTACCAGGTCAGCAGGGCCACGCCCAGGGCTCCGCCCGCGTCGCCCGCCGCCGGCTGGATCCAGATGTGTTCGAAGGGACCCTCCCGCAGGATCCGGCCGTTGCCCACGCAGTTGAGGGCGACGCCGCCGGCCAGGCACAGGTTGGTCATCCCCGTCACCTCGTGCACGTGCCTCGCACAGCGGAGCATGATCTCCTCGGTCACCTTCTGGGCCGAAGCGGCGATGTCCATGTGCCGGGGCTCGAGGGGTGACTCCGGCGGTCGGGGCGGCCCGCCGAAGAGACGGTGGAATCTGGGCGAGGTCATCGTCAGGCCCTGGCAGTACCGGAAGTACGACATGTCCATGCGGAACGACCCGTCGTCCTTGAGGTCGAGCAGATGCTCGAGGATCAGGTCGGCGTACCTGGGCTCGCCGTACGGGGCGAGGCCCATGAGCTTGTACTCGCCGCTGTTGACCCTGAAGCCGCAGTAATAGGTGAAGGCGGAGTACAGCAGCCCCAGCGAGTGCGGGAAGCGAAGCTCATGCGTGAGCTCGATCCGGTTACCGCGGCCGGTGCCCCAGCTGGCGGTGGCCCACTCGCCGACGCCGTCGAGGGTGAGAATCGCCGCTTCCTCGAACGGCGACGGAAAGAAGGCGCTGGCGGCGTGTGACTCGTGGTGCTCGCAGAAGATGAACCGTTTGCGGTAGCGGTGCTTGAGGGCCTTGCGCATCTCGCGAGGCAGGTGCAGCTTCTGCTTGAGCCACAACGGCATGGCCATCAGGAACGAGCGGAAGCCAACAGGGGCGAAGGCGAGATAGGTCTCCAGCAGCCGGTCGAACTTCAGCAGCGGCTTGTCATAGAACCCCACGTAGTCAAGGTCTTCGGGCCGCAGTCCCGCCTCGGTCAGGCAGTAGTCGATGGCGTTGACCGGGAAGCCGAAGTCGTGCTTGCGGCGGGTGAACCGCTCCTCCTGGGCGGCGGCGGCAATCGTGCCGTCGACGACCAGGGCCGCCGCCGAGTCGTGATAGAACGCCGAGACGCCGAGGATGCTCGTCATACGCCGTGGGACCGGTTGGAGGCGCGTATCGTACTCGCGCGAGCGGTCACGATGGGCTTTGCTCGTCGCGGGGCGGGGCCGGGACGACCGTCACCGGCGGCGTCCCCTCGCCGTGACCCCTCGGCGGGCCGCGGTACGGCTCGTAACCGGCGGGACGAGCCGCGGACTCGTCCTCGAAGAAAATCATGTCGTCGAGCTGGATGTGCTTCCAACGCGCGACGTCCGTGTCGTAGCGCTTACGGGAGACGCGCCCGACGCATCGCGGCGTCGTCTCGTGCTCACAGTAGACACAGGCGAGCGTGGGTGAATCGTCGATGATCCTGAACTTGGGATAGAGATACGCCTGCTCGGACTCGTTTTTCGTCACGCAGAAGGGGTTGGGGCAGGTGATGCCCTCGCGGCGGCTGTAGAGCGGGAAGGTCGCGGCGGGGCGCCGATCGTGGAGCATGGAGTCACGCAGACCCAGCAGCCCCGCCAGCAGGGCCATGCGGACCGGAACGCCGTAGGCGGCCTGCTTGAAGTACACGGCGCGATCGTCCTGGTCGAGGCCGTAGTCGAGCTCATTGACGCGGGGCAGGGGATGCAGCACCCGGCTGTCGCGGTACCGCCGATCCTTGAAGATCTTCGCGTCCACCGCGGGATACTCGCGGGGCCCCCCGGCCTCGCCGAGCCGCTCCGATTGCAGCCGTGTCACGTAGAAGATGTCGATCTTGCGGAAGTCCTTTCTCGACCGACCCTTGCTCGTGACGTCGATGAGGAAGTCAGCGGGGAGGTTGGGCAGCGTGTCCTGGCCTTTCCGGCTTCGTTTGACGTAGACCGCGTCGGCATCGTCGGGGAGACCCTCGGGACGGACGGCCACGCAGTCGTAGTCGCGCTCGAGCCGGCGGACGACGTGTCCCGGCAGCTCCAGCCCCGACGCGGCGGAGGTGATGATGTTGGCCCCGAAGCGCCCCAGCGCGCAGACCAGCGAGTGGACGGTGCGGCCGTGCTTCAGGTCGCCGCGAAGCTGCACGTTGAGGCCCTCGAGCCGGCCCTTCTCGCGTCGGAGCGTATAGAGGTCGCAGAGGGTCTGCGTCGGATGCTCATGGCCGCCGTCGCCCGCGTTGATGATCGGCACGTCTGAGAAATCGGCCGCCACGCGGGCGGCGCCCTCGGACGGATGGCGGATCACGATGATGTCAGCGTAGCTCTGGACGACCCGGATGGTGTCGGCGATGCTCTCGCCCTTGGCGGCGGAGCTCGTGGCGGGGTCGGCCGACGAGAGGATGTGCCCGCCCAGCCTCACCATGGCTGACTCGAATGAGAACCGCGTCCGGGTGCTCGGCTCGAAGAAGAGGCTGCACAGGACGAAGTCATCGGCCAGGCCGAGCCGGCCCCGGAGACGATGGGAGCCTTCGGCCGGGGCGAGACGCTCCAGGAACTCGTCAGCCAGCGCAAAAACACTCTCGATCTCGTCGTTGGCGAGATCATCGATCGTGACGATGCTGCGTGCCATGAGGAGCTGCCGGCCGGGGTCACGGGTGGACAGCGTGACCAATCCTATCCGACCGCCGCGACCGCTTCCAGAGCGCGCCTTCCAATCGATTCTCCGGTCAGCGAATACACTGCGGGCATGAAGGAGCCGCCACGATCGCGTGGGTTGCTGCTGGTGATCTCCGGCCCCTCCGGTTCGGGCAAGACCACCATTGCCCGCGAGATCGAGCGCCGCCTGAACGGCGTCTTCAGTGTCTCGGCCACAACGCGGCCCCGGGCCGTCGGGGAGATGAGCGGGCGTGACTACGAGTTCCTGAGCGAGCAGGAATTCCACGACCTCATCGAGGAGGGGGCGTTGCTGGAGCACGCCCGGGTGTACGGACGCCACTGGTACGGGACGCCCCGCCAGCCCGTCGAGCGACAGCTCGACGAGGGACGGCTGGTGATCCTCGACATCGATGTACAGGGCGGGTTGCAGGTCAAGCGGGCGATGCCGGAGGCGCTGCTCGTGTTCGTCCGGCCGCCGAGCGACGATGAGCTGCTGCGGCGTCTCCGCGCCCGCGCCCGGGACGACGAGGCGAGCATGAAGCGCCGCCTTGCCGAGGCCGAGCGCGAGCTGGAGGTCAGCCGCGGGGCGTACGACGCCGAGATCGTCAACGACGACCTCGAGCGGGCCGTCGAGGAGCTCTCGCGGCTCGTCGAGCAACGGCGGGCCCACCCGTGAGATCCGCGGCGGCGGTCGGTCTCGCGGTGACGGTGGCCCTGACGACGGCGTCGATGTCCCGAGGCGAGCCGATGTCGGGACCGAGGTTCGCCACCGAGAGCCCGATCGCCGTGCGCGGCAGCGTCCTGATGGTCCCGCTAGCGGCCGAGCGCGACGGTGACGGCTGGCCGTCAGAGCTGACCCTCTCCCTCGATGACGGCCGGGAGCTGCGGGGGCTCGTGGCCTGGGTGCACCCGGCACCGCCGCCGGCGCGGCGCCGCTGGACCGACGATCCCCGCGGTCTCGCGGTGCGGGCGGTGGTGGCCGGCGACGACACGTCCGATGCCGCCAGCGGCGCGGCGTACCTGCTCGCGGAGTTGCCGCCCGAGACCGGCAGCCGGCTGCGTCTGGGGCAGGATTCGGTCACGCCCCGCTGGCGTGATCCCGTCGGGCGGGCTGCGGCGGGCGAGCCCCTGCCCCTCACCGAGGCGACGGACCGGCCCGATCCTGACTCGCCCTTCGAGTACTGGCGCTGGGTGCTGCTGGCCGACCGGCTCGATCAGGCCGCGCCCCGGCCCGACGCGTACGGCGAGATCGGGTCGCTGGTCGCCCGTCACTACGCCGACCTGTGGCGTGTCGCGCTGGACCGGCTCGACCGCGCCAACCCGCGTGTGAGACAACGCTGCCTCGACCTGCTCACGGGCGTCGGCTTTGACGGACCGCATGCGTTCGGGCTGTGGGTCATCGATCCCGCCGAGGTTGGTCGGCTGCTGGCTTTGCTTCTCGACGACGATCGACGTGACCGGGAGGTGGTCATCAGCGCCAGCAACTGGGCGGACGGGCCGGGGCTGCTCGCATTCCGCGTGGCCCCCCGTGATCCCTCGAAAGTGGCGCTGGCCGTGGCCACCCCCGGCGAGGTGCCCGGCGAGGCTCACCTGAGCTGGCTCGGAAGCCCCACGACGGTGGCCGAACCGGTGTTGCTGGCTCCCGGACAGCTGCAGCGTCTGGAGCTGGAGCCGCCCGCTGCGCCGGCCGCGCCCGGGACCGTCGACCTCGGCGACCGGGATCCGGAGGTGCGGGTGCTGGTCGTGGAGGCGGCCGGTCGCCGACAGCAGATGACCTTTCCCACCGGCGCCGTACCGGCCAGACCTCCCGGTGTCCTCTTCACGCTGCGGCCCACGCTGACCCTCGCCGACGCGCGGTCAGGCTGGCAGCGCGGCCTCCGCGACGACCGGGCGACCAACGTGCAGATCCGTAAGCTCGGCCGGCGGTGGGAGGTCTTCGTCGAGTGTCTGCGCCCGTCGCCGCCGGCCGGGGCGGAGTCTGAGGAGAAGGGCAGCGCGCCGGTGGAAGCGGTCATTCTGTTTTTCGGCGGCGAGCCGGCGCGGGCCGTGCTCGCCGTGCCGGAGCGGGGGTCGCGCCGGCTGTTCCGCGGGTCGGACGACGCGACCCTTCAGGTGCATCGGCGATCGTATGAGGATCGATGGTACTGCCGTGTCGTGGTGCCGGAGC
>JBFGEG010000016.1:0-47492 GCA_041580235.1 Phycisphaerales bacterium | reverse complement strand
CCTCCGGGCCGACACTCGCTTTCGTACGACGGGCGAATTCATTCGCCGGGTCCGGCCGGGGCCCGACTGGCGCTCCGTTGGGCCCTTCGGGCCGACACTCGCTTCAGGACGACCCGGCGGCTTGCCCGCCCGTGCGGACGTCAGCAAGTGCTCGCACCGGCAGGCAAGCCTGGCACCCGCTGACGCGGGCCACCGACGGGTGCCCGATATACTCGTCCCCATGAAAGGGAAGCTGATCCTCGCCGAGCACGCCACGGTCCACCCCGACGGGACCTTCAGCGTGCTCAAAGCCGGAATCGATCGGATGAAGGCCGCGAAGGTGCCCGCCCCCTTCAAGGCGACGCTCGTGGTGCGGATCGAGCCTGACGTCGCCGATCAGGGCGAGCATACGTTCGACATCCGGTGCATGGACGCGGACGGCAAACAGGTTCTCACGGGGCAAAGGGGGCAATTCCAGGCACACGCGGGCGGAGGCGCCATCAACCTGATCATCGGCATGGCGGGATCGTTCCCGAAGCTGGGTGACTACGGCCTCTACCTGAGAATCGACAACGTGGAGGTTGACTCCTGGACCGTGCGTGTGGTTGCGGCGAAGGACGCGGACAGCTAGCCGAGTTCAGACACGCTCGCCCAGCTTCTGGAGCTGGTGCTCGAAGTATCCCCGCCAGCTCTCGCCGAGGGCCGGGACGCCGATGGCTCGCCGCAGGAGGTCCACGTTGGTCTTGTCCCTGGTGTAGAGCCGGAAGATGTCCGCCACGGTCACGGCTCCGGGGCCGCGGCTGACCTCGTCGAAGGTGTCGCCCTCCTCGAGATGCCCCCCCTCCTCCACGCGGCAGTAGAAGCCGCAGCGGCCCGCGGCCAGGAACTTGCGGACGATGTCGGCGGAGCCGAAGCGAATCGCGAGCTTGTAGCAGGGCATCCGTGGCTCGGTGACGGTGAGCGTGGCCGTGCCCACCGAGAAGCGGTCTCCGATGAAGACGGAATCCTCGCGAAACCCCTCGGTCGTGAGGTTCTCGCCGAACATGCCCGGAGGCATGTCGAGGTCGGGGTACTCGCGGCGCCAGTGGCCGTAGTGCTCGGTCGGATAGACGTAGATGGCCTTGCTCGATCCGCCGTGGACGGACAGATCGGCCTGCTGATCGCCCTCGAGGTTGAGCATGCTCACGGCGACGAGACCCTTGACCGGCTCCTTGAAGATGCCCGTCGAGACTCTCTTGCCCTTCCACTCGACCTCGCGCGGCATCGAGACGTTGACGGAGTTGATCTTCATTGCGGGTTCTCCGGGGAGTACTTCGGCAAGATGAACCAGCCCGTATAGGTCGTTGCCCTAATCGGCCTCGACTTCGATTGACCGAGGTTCCGGCGCGGAGCCGCTGAAGTATCGCCCTTTGAACCGCAGCGCGACGTTGACCAGGCCGATCAGCACGGGCACTTCCACCAGCGGGCCGATGACCGCGGCGAACGCCGCGCCGTGATCGATGCCGAACACGCCGACCGCGACGGCGATGGCCAGCTCGAAGTTGTTGCTCGCCGCGGTGAACGAGAGCGTCGCGCTCTTCGGATAGTCCGCGCCGGCCTTCATGCTCATGAAGAAGCTGATCAGGAACATCAAGATGAAGTAGAGGAGCAGCGGTACGGCGATGAGCAGGACGTCACCCGGCTGTTGGATGATCTTCTTGCCCTGCATCGAGAACATGACGACGATCGTGAACAGCAGCGCAATCAGTGTGATCGGCGAGATCCTCGGAATGAACTCGCGGTGATACCACTCCCTGCCCCGAATCTTCACGAGTATGAAGCGGGTGAGCATGCCGGCGACAAACGGAAGGCCGAGATACACGAACACGCTCCTGGCGATCTGATCCATGCTCACGTCGACGACGCTGCCCGCCATACCCAGCAGCGGCGGCAGCACGGTCACGAACACCCACGCGTACACGCTGTAAAAGAGCACCTGGAAGACCGAATTGAACGCAACGAGACCGGCGGCGTACTCCGCGTCTCCGCCGGCCAGGTCATTCCACACGATCACCATGGCGATGCAGCGGGCCAGGCCGATCATGATCAACCCGACCATGAACTCCGGCTGATGGCGAAGAAACAGGATGGCCAGGGCGAACATCAGGATCGGGCCGACGATCCAGTTCTGGACCAGCGACAGAGCGAGCACCCTGATGTTGCGAAACGCGTCACCCAGCTCCTCGTACCTCACCTTCGCCAGCGGCGGATACATCATCAGGATGAGCCCGATGGCGATGGGAATGCTCGTCTGCGAGCCTTCGGGGTGAAGCGACCCGATCCACTCGCCGAACGCGGGGGCGACCGAGCCCAGCACGACGCCGACCGCCATGGCTCCGAAGATCCACAGAGTCAGGAACCGGTCCAGGACGCCGAGGCGTCCGCGAGTTCGGGATGGGGTCGTGGACATCACCGCAGCGCCGCCGTGGCTGGCTTGAGGCAGCGTACCGGATGCGGCTCCTGGCGATCACGATCGACCCCGATGCCGGACGACGGGTGACGCAGGTGGGTCGAGCCGCCGCCGGAATCGTCCATGGTGACCCAAAAAACGACGATTCCGGGGACGCACCACGGGACCCGCCACGGAGACTCCAGGGCCGGCTCGGCCGGGGGGCGATCGATCCGCGGGAGCCCGTCAAGAGGGCCGTTGTACGAGGCCGATGTCTGTACCGGCCATGCACTCCACCGCCCTGTGGGACATCGCGACGGTGATCGTCGGGCTCGCCGGCCTGGCCATACTCTGGACTGCAATCGTCCGGGAACAGCGCAGCAGTCGCCGGGAGACGGAGGGCACCGAGGAGAGCCACGACCCCGCCCGGCGGCGGGAGGACATGATCTTCATCTGGACGGAGCTGCACGGGGTGCCCCGCGAGCGGGCGGAGGCGATGTTCGAGGAGTACGAGCGGGCCCACACCGCCGGGTCGCTGGGCTTGCGTGGCAAGTGAATCCGAGCCTACGGCGAGCCAACCAGCTCCGGGGGCTCCATGGTCCAGTTCCTTCGCGCAAAGACCACCAGGATGAACAGGACCAGCAGCACGGCAAGGAACCGGCTGGGGAAACGCCAGAAGAAGTAGAACCCCGGTTCCGGCATCAGAAGAGGCACCCAGAAGACACGCGCCAGAAGCAGGGCCGCGATGGCGAGCCACAGCCAGCGCGCGATCGGCGCTCTGACCAGGACGGCGACGCCGCCGGCGATATACAGGATGCCGGTGAGCAGTCTGAGTCCGGCGACGGTCATGCCCGCCGTGGAGCCGAACGCGACGGCGGCCTCCTGGAGCATCGGCAGCTCGCGGCCGAGGCCGGCGTGCACGATCGCCGAGGCGAGGTCATAGACGCCGGCGAGGAGCCCGCCGATGCCGAGCGCACGAAGAAGCGTTGTCCACTGAGCCTCGGTCAGAACGCCGAGGACCCTACCACGGCTCGATGCGGGCGACAATCTCGATGAACCGCGGGTCGTCGCGAATCGAGTCGAGGTCGGTGTCTCGCTCGAGCCAGCCCTTGCTGCGGAAACCCGTCTCGACCGCCTTGGCCAGAGCGTCCAGCGCGTCGTCGGTCTTGCCGGTCAGAGCATACGCGCAGGCAAGGTTGTAGTACCCGTTGATGCGAGACGGGCCGAGCTCGGCGGCCCGCCGGTGGGCGGGGATCGCCTCGTCGTACCGGCCCAGCGCATGCAGGACGGCTCCGAGACCGTACCATGAGGCGCCGTCCTGGGGGTCCCGCGCGACGAGCGTGCCGTACGCCTCCACCGCTTCGGCCAGCTTCTTCTGCTCGCGCAGGATTCCGGCATGCTGCCGGGCCTGGCGGTGCTCATCGAGCTGCGGATTGAGGTACTCGTAGGCCTCGGCGCTCACGGGGTCGGGCTGCCAGTTGTACTCCATGTACCGCGCGGTCTGCTCGGCGTTGTGCCGGCCCAGGAGCCGGGCGACCACGTGAAGCGCCCCGTCGATGCCCGCCGACACGCCGGCCGTCGTCACGACGCCGCCGTTGTCGATGAAGCGTCTCTTCTCGTGCACCGTGGTCCTCGGCGCCTCTTTCCTGAGCCTGTCGATGCCACTCCAGTGGGTCGTCGCCTCCAGGCCGTCGAGCAGACCGCTCTGGGCGTAGACGAACGCGCCCGTGCACACGGAAAAAGCGATCTCGGTGTCGGCGGTGACCGCCTTGACCCAGCTCATGAAGCGCTGGTCACGGGTCAGCACGCCGGTGGCTCCGCCGGGGACGACCAGGATGTCCGGCGGCGGGCAGTTCTCAATCGTGTACTGCGGGACGATGGTCACGAAGTCCTGGCTCACGATCGTGCCCTCCGACGGCGCGACCGTGTACACCGAAAACCAGGGCCGACCCTGCTCGGTGCCACGCGAGGACGCCGCCTCGAAGACCTCGCCGGGGCCGGCGAAGTCGAGCAGCTCGACGCCCTCGTGGATGATGATGGCCACGTTGCGTGTGACCTTCGAATCGGCGTCCCGGTCCTCGCCGGCGTACGTGACCGCCGCGATGACGGCCATCGTCAAGCTCATGAACATGGCGGGTCTCCTGTGTGTAACCGACTGCGCTCGAGTATCCCACAGATGGGCCAAGGCGCCGGACTGTTAGCCTTTTCTGTGCAAAAAAACACCCGGGGTCTCAGCCTGTTCCTGACGAACCGCCTCACCCGCACAACTACTTGACGGTGACGACGATCTCACGGTCGCGCCGCTCGGACGACGCCCCCTTGAAGTGCAGGCTGACGCCGTCGGCGCCGAGGTAGAGCTCGTTGTCGCCGGGAAAGAGCTCCGGCTCGGCGGGCAGGCCCGTCACGATGATCTCACGGACGCCGTTGAACATCGGATGGTCGCCGGCGGGGATGGTCATCCCCTTGCGGTCGAGCACCTCGATACGGCCGACGGTGTTGCCGAGCTTGAACCACCGCGTGTGCAGCAGCGTCCCGTCACCGAGGGCCGTCACGTTCATGGGGTCGAAGCCCCACGGCCACAGCGGCTCGGCGCCGTCGGTGACGATCACCCGCAGGGTCCAGCCCCCCTGCCCCAGAAACGCGTCCTTCGCCCGCGTCCGCTCGGCGAGCACGGCCTCGACGTCGCGCTGGGCCTGCGTCTGCACCCGGTGCCTGTCCTCGAGGGGGAGCACGGCCGGCGTCGCGTCGACGGTCTTGACCGACTCGGCCAGCAGCTCGTCGAGCCACACGCCGTCGGCGTTGACGAGCCGCGGCCACTCGGCCGCGAACCGGTCGAGCAGAACGGCCCAGGCCTGGCCCGTGTCATAGCACCGCTGCCTCACGTCTTCGGCCGGGTAGCCGTCGGCGGGCAACGTCGTGTCGCCGAGACGGCCGATCGACTTGTGCTGGACGTACTGGGCCAGCCCTTCGCGGAGCTCGATACCCCGCTCGTACTTCGATGTCTCCTCCGGCAGCTCACCGAACCGCCCGGCCCGGTAGGCCAGCGCGGCCTTGATCCAGATGACCGTCTCGGCGCGGGTGCGGGCCTCGAGCGCCCGGCGCAGGGCCTCGGTCTCGTACCGCCGGTGGGCCAGCAGCACGGCGTCGGTGACGGGATAGACCATCAGCGCGCCCTCGTCGGCGGTCCAGCCTGGCTGCTGCTCGTCCTGAAAGACGTGAAAGGTCTCGTGCACGATCACGGCCGCCAGCTCGTCCACCGAACGCTCGTCACGCGGGTTCAGAAGGAACGTGCCCACGGCCACCTCGCCGATCACGGCCGAGGAGTTCGCCCGGACCTTCTCGTGGCGGCCGGGGTAGACCCGGCCGCCGGCCCCATCCTCGGCCTCGACAAAAACCGGCGGCGGCGCCGGGTGACCGAAGAGCCACGTCTGCTCCCCGTCGTAGATGGCCACCGGTGTCTGGGCCGGGTGGAAGCCCGGCCACAGCTCGCGCGAGGCCAACCGCGTGAACGCGTCATAGACCTCACGGGCCATGACCGGGCCGCACGGATTGTCGGAGACCGCAAGAAGCCCCGGAACGACCAGCCAGGCAGCAATGCTCATCGCACCTCAAGATGCGCCGCGGAGCGGGCGGCTGACGCAACGATCCGGGCTTTTTTCTTGGCTGGCTCGCCGCTGGTCAGGCGGTCACCCACGCGGACACCCGGAAAACGCCCTTGATCGGCAGACAGCCGCGCCAGCCCGACGGTTATCGACTGCACAATCACCGGCGATATTGCGAATGGCCGGGGGAGCCGTGCACCGGCACTTGTCGCCGTCGGCCCATCGTCCGGAGGTGGTCTCCGGTAAACGGCCGGCCGGCAGGGAATATCGGTCACTTCGATCAAGGGCCGCCGCCGCCTCGTCGATGTGTCTGGCAGGCCATGAGCGGCGACCCGAACCATGATTACGACGACCCCGATCTGTACGAAGAGTCGGAGTCGCACGACATCGACGAGCCCGTTGATGACGAGTCTGACGACCTCTTCGGCGAGGAGCCGGAGCTGAAGTTCTCCGTGGCGGTCGATCGCGACGTCCACGTGATCATGATCGACAAGTCGAAGACGCTCGACGCCTACGAGGTCGAGACGCTGGGCGACCAGATCTATGAATTCCTCGAGGCACGCCTTGCGCCCAAGGTCGTCGTCGACCTCGGCAACATCGATCATCTTTCATCGGCGGCTCTCGGGATGCTGATCGCGTTGCGAGCGGTCGTCGAGAGGGATGGCGGCGTACTTTGCGTGGCCAACGTCAGCGACGACCTGCAGGCCCTGCTCAAGATGACCAAGCTGCACAAGGTCATCAAGATCTACAACAGCCTCAAGGAGGCCGTCGGGAACATGGCAGCCTGAGCGGTCGTGTTCAGCGATCGCCCGCGACGCGAAAGGTGATCGAGCCCCAGAAGCTCTCCCACTCGGCGTCGGGCAGCTCGACGGGGCGGATCACGTGGGTGCGTGCGAACCAGTGGCCGGGCCGCGTGAGCGTGAGGCGGGCCACGCCGTCGTCGTCGGTCCGCACGTGCTCAACGTAGGTGTGCTCCGGCAGCCCCTCGTGTCCGGTGGACACCCGCAGGCCCGGCGCCGGCTTGCCCTCCAGCAGCACGCGGACGAGCACCTCGTCGCCGGCGTTCCAGCGGCAGGGGTTGGACAGGGGCACGATCTCGATCGCGTGGCCGACCGGCTGCCGGTAGGACGTGTCGGTCGAGACGTCGCCGACCTCGACGAAGGTCTTGCCGTGCTTGGTGTAGTACTCGCGGCCGGGGTGGGTTGGGTCGTCGCGTTGCCGATAGGCGGCGAGCGAGGCCGTCGCTTCCTCGTCGGCGAGGTAGTGCTCGAAGTGCTCCGGCTCGATCTCGATGAACCGCGGCTGCAGCGCCAGGCCGACCACGTGCATCCCCGCATCGCTGGGGTGGATGCGGGCCGCGAGCTCCGCGCCCTCGATGCCGTACGGCATCACTCGGTCCTGCCCGCGGCCGTGTGCGACGACCCACTCCGCGACGCGGTCGGGGTCCGTCGCAGTCTCGCCGACGGGAAATGTCTCGGCCGAGATGAAGGCCAGCCGGATCGTCTCACCGCCGGCGGCGACGTTTCGGGAGGCGACCAGCCACGAATCGTGTGCGAAGGCCTCACCTGACGCGGCGAGCACGAGACCCGCGGCGATGATCAGACAGGACCTGGATGTTTGCGGGCCGTTTGCCATAGGTGTGAGGCGGCACTGCGTTGATCAGACTTTCTCGGCCATGGTCCCTTCGAGGATCGCATTGAACGTCTCGCTGGGGCGCATCGCCTTCGACGCCAGCTTCGGGTCGGGCCGGTAGTAACCGCCGATGTCCATGGGCTTGCCCTGGCAGTCGATGAGCTCGGCGGTGATCGTCTGCTCGTTGTCCGCCAGCTCCCTGGCGAGGGGGGCGAACCGCGCGGCGAGGTCGGGATCGTCGGTCTGACCCGCCAGCGCCCGGGCCCAGTACAGGGTCAGGTAGAACTGGCTGCCGCGGTTGTCGATCTCGCCGCGCTTGCGGGACGGCGTCTTGCCGTTGAGCAGGTACTTGGCGGTCGCGTCCTCGAGCGCCGCACCAATGACACGGGCCTGGGCGTGGTCGAACCGGCCCGCGAGGTGCTCGAACGACGCGGCGAGCGCCATGAACTCACCCAGAGAGTCCCAACGCAGATGGTTCTCCTTCTCGAACTGCTGGACGTGCTTGGGGGCCGAGCCGCCGGCGCCGGTCTCGAAGAGGCCCCCGCCCTGCAGCAGCGGCACGATGGAGAGCATCCGGGCACTGGTCCCGACCTCGAGGATCGGGAAGAGATCGGTGAGGTAGTCCCGCAGCACGTTGCCGGTCACCGAGATCGTGTCATGGCCGTCACGCATCCGCTCGACCGAGAATCGGGCGGCCTCGACCGGCGGGAGGATACGGATGTCGAGGCCGTCGGTGTCATGATCGGTCAGGTAGCGGTTGACCTTGGCGATGAGCTGTGCGTCGTGTGCCCGGTCCGCGTCGAGCCAGAAGACCGCCGGCGTGTCCGTCGCCCTGGCCCGGGTGACCGCGAGCTTGACCCAGTCGCGGATCGGCTCGTCCTTCGCCTGGCAGGCCCGCCAGATGTCGCCCGCCTCGACGGTGTGCTCCAGGAGCACGTTACCGGCGGCGTCGACGACACGCATCGTGCCATTGGCGGGAACCTCGAAAGTCTTGTCATGCGAGCCGTATTCCTCGGCCTTCTGGGCCATCAGGCCCACGTTCGAGACGCTGCCCATGGTCTTGGGGTCGAACTGGCCGTGCTGCTTGCAGGAGTCGATCATCACCTGATAGACGCCCGCGTAGCAGCGATCGGGGATGACCGCCTTGGTCGCCTGAAGCGTGCCGTCCTTGTTCCACATGCAGCCCGAATCGCGAATCACGACGGGCATCGACGCGTCGATGATGATGTCGCTTGGCACGTGCAGGTTGGTGATCCCGCGATCCGAGTCGACCATTGCCAGGTCGGGGCCGCGGTCAAAGACGGCCTGGATGTCCGCCTCGATCGCCGCCCGCTGGTCGCTCGGAAGGGTCTCGATCTTCGCGACCAGGTCGCCGAACCCCTGACTGACGTCAACGCCCAGCCGGTCGAAGGTGGCCCCGTGCCTCTCGAACAGCGGCTTGAAGTACACACGCACCGCGTGGCCGAAGATGATGGGGTCGGAGACCTTCATCATCGTCGCCTTCAGATGCAGCGAAAAGAGCACGCCGCTTCTCCGGGCATCCTCGACCTGTGCCTCGAGGAACTCGACCAGGGACCGGCGGCTCATGAACGTACCGTCGATGACCTCGCCGGCCTCCAACGCCACGTCATCCTTGAGGACGGTCACGCCCCCGTCGGCGCCGACGTGCTCGATCCGGGCGGTGGTGGCTTCGGCCACCGTGAGGGACCTCTCGTTGCCGCGGAAGTCGCCCTCGCTCATGCTCGCCACGTGCGTCTTGCTCTCACTGGTCCAGACGCCCATCCGGGGGGGGTGCTGTCGGGCAAACTCCTTGACGGCCTTGGGGGCCCGGCGATCCGAGTTGCCTTCACGAAGCACCGGGTTCACGGCGCTGCCCTTGACCTTGTCGTAGCGAGCCCTGACCTGATGCTCGGCGTCGTTGCCCGGCTCCTGGGGGTAGTCCGGCAGGTCGTAGCCGCGCGTGCGCAACTCCGCGACGGCAGCCTTCAACTGGGGGATCGAAGCGCTGATGTTCGGCAGCTTGATGATGTTCGCCTGCGGCGTGCGAGCAAGCCGGCCCAGTTCAGCCAGGGCGTCGTCGATGCGCTGCGTCTCGGTCAGCTTGTCGGGGAAGCTGGCGATGATCCGCCCGGCGAGCGAGATGTCGCGGGTCTCGACGTTGATGCCGGTGCCGGCGGTGAATGTTCGGATGACCGGCAGGAACGCGTAGGTCGCAAGCGCCGGAGCTTCGTCGGTGTGAGTGTAGATGATGGTGGGGGTGTCGGTCATTGTGGAGGCTCGGAGTCAGTCATCGGCCAGGGACAGAGCACGGCGGGTCTGTCCGCAACTCGATGCGTCGATGTCGGGCGGGCGGGTCGTGTTGTTCTCGCGTGACTCGACGCGGAGCGACAAACAACGCAGGGTCGTCACGTCCGGGGGGACAGTATAGCGTTCGTGTCACTGCGGGTCGGTGAAGCGGACCTCCGACTCCGGAGCTTGCGGCTCGCCCGACTCAACCGGCTCAATGACGTCCGAGAGCCCGCTCAGCATGTCGTACACCTCGGTGAAGTACCGGCGCGACTCGGCCCGCGCCTCGGTGATCATGCCGAAGCCACGGCTGGTGAACCATGCTTCGGGCGGGTCGGTCCGCTCCAGCTTGACCTCGAACCGCCACGTGCGCTCCTCGCGGTGCGGCGGCGCGTCGTGGCGATGAAGCACCCGCCGCAGCTCGCGGTAGATCTCGATCCGACGCTTTGACTCATCGACCCACACGTCGTTGGCGGCGATCTTCCAGTCGTCGTAGCCGGGGCTGTTGGCCACCGCGACCATCGCTTTCCACACTTGGTCCGCCGGATACCGCTCGAACGTCTCCCCCATCGACGTACACCCCCCCAGCACCAGCAGCATCACCGACACGACAACGCACGACCGAACTCTCACGAGCCTCTTCCCCTAATGGCTAATGGCTCTCTTCAATATCGAACGCCAAACCCCTCCAGATCACCCGACGCGGCCGCTTCTTCGACCTTCGTGTCCCGAATGAAGCCGGACATGGCGTCCTGCACCGCCGCCACGAACGCTTCGAGCTCCGGCGGCTCTCCCTCGGCCACGCAGCGAACCGAGCCGTCGGGCTCGTTGCGCACCCATCCGGTCACCTTGAACTTCGCCGCCACCCGGCAGGTCGTCCAGCGAAAATTCACACCCTGCACCCGCCCCGTAAAGGTGACGTCGTAGCGAGTCTTGGTCATCGCGAAGAGACACGAAGGCACGGAGGCTGAGGCGGCTTCTCGCACTTCGTGCCTGCGTGCCTTCGTGGCTACGTGCCTGTCTCCTCCATTACCTCTTCGGGAATCTCGGCGTTGTGGTAGACCTTCTGAACGTCGTCCTGGTCCTCGAGGGCGTCGATGAGCCGCACGACCTTGCCTGCCATCTGCTCGTCACACGGAACCGTCGCCTGCGGCAGCATCGTCACCTCGGCCGAGTCCGGCTCCAGCCCCGCGGCGGTGAGGGCCTCCTTGACCGAGTGGAAGTCCGTCGGCTCGCACGTCACCTCCCACGCGCCGCCGGACTCGACGACATCCTGGGCGCCCGCCTCCAGGGCGGCCTCCATGAGCTGCTCCTCGCTCGCCTTGGCCGCGTCGAACAGCAGGAGCCCCGTGGGCTCGAAGCCGAACGCGACCGCTCCGGGCTTGCCGAGGTTGCCCCCGCCCTTCTCGAAGATCTTGCGGATCTCGGCCGCGGCGCGGTTGAGGTTGTCGGTCAGGCAATCAACGATCATCGCCACCCCACCGGGGCCGTATCCCTCGTAGCGGACCTCCTCGTAAGCCACGCCCTCCGTCTCGCCCGTGCCTCGCTTGATGGCCTTGGCGATCGTGTCCTTTGGCATGTTGGCGGCCTTGGCCTCGTCGATCGCATAGCGCAGGGTCAGGTTGTACTCAGGGTCGCCCCCGCCCTGGCGGGCGGCCACGATGATGGCCCGGCTGCACTTGGACCAGGCCTTGCCCCTCACCGCGTCCTGCCGCGCCTTGCGATGCTTGATGTTGGCCCACTTGCTATGGCCGGCCATTGCCCATGTCTCCGATGGATTCCTTAAGGCCCATTTCCTCAAACGTCGGGGCCACCGCGGGGTCGCCCCCGGCGTCCACCTCGCGGAGCTTCTCCTCGGCGCGTTTCAGCAGGTCCCCGTACTGCCGATCATACAGGTCGCCGGGGTCGGCCACCATCAGACCCCAGCTACGAGCCTGAATCATGACGAACTGCTGCTCCATCTGGTCGCGCAGCCCGTCGATCTGCAGGAGTGTCACGGCCTTGCTCCACGCCTCCACGGCGCCCTCGGGGTCGCCGAGACGCCACAGCGTATCGCCGAGGTGATCGAGCACCTCCGGGCTCGGCTCGCCCGCCTGATCCAGTGATTTTTGAATCAGGCCCAGCGCTCCCGGAGAATCCGCACCATCATCGAACCGGCCGCGCTTGTACCGCAGCCATCCGATCGTGTCGAGCACGTTGCTGTCGTCGGGGGCGAGCTGGTGGGCCCGCTTGATGCAGGCGACGGTCCTCTCGTCGGCGTACCCCAGCTCCAACCGCGTGTAGCCGAGGTTGTTGAGGGCCATCGCGTTGTCCGGGGCAAGTCGGATCGCCTCCTCGAGCAGCCGGATCGCGCCGTCGTCCATGCCGAGCGTCGAGTAGATGGTCGCGCAGTTGTAGTACACCTCGGCCAGCTCCGGCTCCGGCTCGCCGCCGAACGCCGGCAGCAATCCCCGCATCGCGAGCCGCTCGATCAGCGAGATCGACGCGTCCACGTCGCCGGTCGCGGCGTCGCCGACGAGAGCCACGATCGCCAGCAGCGTTCGCGACTGCGGATCAAGCGGCGCGTCCGGCGCCAGCAGCCGGGCCCGCACCGCCCGGCTCGCGGCCGGCGGATGGCCCGAGTCCACCAGAGCCTGGGCGAGCTGCCGCCACAGGTCGGCGGACTGCACGGACGGGGCCGAGGCACCGCGAGCGTGACGCACCGCGCGATCCGCCAGCTCGTCGAACCGTTCGTCCATGAGGTCCAGCCGGGCCAGCGCGCGCAGCCCGGACCCGTAGACCTGAATCGGCGCGTCGGGAAACCGCGTCACGGTGCGCTGGGCGAAGTCCAGCGAAAGCCGATGGAAGCGCGAGTCCCGATCGCTCAAGCGGCCGGCCACGGTCAGCGCGCTGACCAGCTGGTCGTACCGGGCGATCTCGGCGCGCTGCAGCACCCATTCGAGCCGGGCCGCGGCCTGCTCGTCCATCTCCGCTCCGGCGTACGCGGCGGCCAGCCCGAGCTCGCGGCGGAGACCGTGCGGGCGTGTCAGCAGGCGTGTCTCGGCCAGGTCGATGGCCAGATCCTGCCGGCCCTCACGGCGGTACAACGTCTCCAGCACGAATCGGGCGGCGTCGTGGGCGGGCGCCGCCTCGATGACCTCGCTGATGCGAGCGATCGCCTCCTGGGCCCTGTCCTCGCGCACCAGCAGGGCTGCGAGCTGCTCAAGCAGCGCGGTGTCGGCCGGCCGCTGCTTGAGCCGGCCCTCGATCCACGCGATGGCGTCCTCGGTGCGCTCGGCCTGTGCCCAGACGGCGACGGCAAGCTCCAGCGCCTCGGTGTCCGCGGGATCGGCCTCGCAGACGATCAGCAGCCGCTCCAACGCCCGCTCGTAACGGCCGCGGGCGGCGTCCTCCTGCGCGTCCAGCCGCGCCGCCAGCGATCCCGACGAGTTCTCCTGGGCCAGCTGCGCGCGCAGCTCGGCGATTCGATCGCGGTCGCCGAGCAACGCGTTGGGGGCGTGCAGGGCGAGGAGAACCGCGTACGCGGCGTCGCGCCGCGGGTTCAGTGCGAGTGCCTCGCGGGCCGCGACCACGGCACGGTTGGCGTGCTCGAGACGGCCGTCGGGATCGCGGAGGTTCTCGGCGTGGGCGACTTCGGCGGCGGCAAGCTCGACGAGCGCCTCGTCGCTGGACGCCGCCATCTCCACCGCCGCTGCCGCGTTGCGGACGGCCAGCTCGGTCTGGCCGAGGGCGCGGCGGGCACGGGCGCGCGTCAGCCGCGTCTCGAGGTCGTCGAAGGGCTCCAGGCCCTCCAGCGCCTGCTCGACGAGCTGCGGCTCCTCCAGACGCACCGCCAGGTCTACCTGTTGCAGCCGCAGCCCCTGCGTCTGGGGCCACCACTCGAGGGCCTGTTCGCACACTGACCATGCCCGCCCGTTGGCTCCGATGGAGACCAGAAGCCGGCACAGCACGACGGCGCGGGCGGCGCTGGGCGGAAGGCTCTCGGCCGCATCGAGGAGCGCTCCGGGGGCGGACGCCACCAGGGCGAGCCGGTCACCGTAGTCGGCGCCGAGCGCCGGATGATCCTCCACGAGCCCCACGGTCAGGCTCACGGCGGACCGCAGATCACGGGCGCCGAGCCAGGCGAGAAGCTGCCCGAGGACGTCCAGGTCTTCGGGCCGCCGGCGCAGGAAGGACCGCAGCAGCCCCAGGGCCTCGTCGCGTGGCAGCAGCAACGCAGCCGCCCGCACCAGCGTCGGGTCGTCGGGTCGTTCGCTGTGCATTCCGACCAGGGCCTCGGCGAGCAGCTCGGTGGTGCCGACGTGCTCGGCGACGTAGCCGCACAGCCGGATATCCTGCTCGCTGGCGGGCGAGTCACCCGCGAGTGCCTCGAGCAGCGCCGCCTGGGCGCCCCAGCGGTGTCCCATCGCCAGGTTGGCGTAGATCACCCGCGCATAGAGAGCGTCCGGATCGGCGTTGGGCAGCATCGCCGAGTTGCGATACGACTCGAGAGCCTGCAGGTACTCGCCGAGCCGGCAGTGGGCATCGCCCACCGACCGCCAGATCTCGGAGCGCTGGCGGTACAGCGATTCGTAGCGAAAACGGTAGATGGTGGAGCCGGGCAGGCGGCCGAGGTCGCTCACCGCGGCTCTGGCAAGCTCGACCCAGGCCCGGTCGTAACCAAGCTGCTTCAGGGCGCTGCCGAGCATGAAGTCCGCAAGACAAGCGGCGGCGGGGTCGTGGTCGAAAGCCGCCCCGGCGAGCCGCGGCCGCCCGAGGAACGACGCGGCGCGAGCGAAGTCGCGGCGGTTCGTCGCCGCCAGCCCCAGGACGAAGAGCGTCTCGCTGTCATCGGGGTCGAGCTCAATCAGCTCCTCGAACAGGGCGGCGGCCCGGGTGTCGTTGCCCATCGCGACGTAGCTGCGGGCAAGCTGACGCAGAATGGCGGGGCTTCGGGGATCAAGGCTCAGGGCCTTCTCCAGCTCGGTGATGGCGACGAGATGGCGGTTGCGGAGAGCCGCGTCGCGACCCTTTGCATAGTGACGAAGAGCGCCGTCGCGGTCAGCGTCATCAGGCGGCGGTGTGGCGGCGCGGGGCGTACGTGGCGCGGGCGGCGGCACCAGCTCGGCCAGCGCCGCATGCAGCGGAAGCCGGGCGGCGACGTCCGTGACGGGGGGGGGGGCCAGCAGCGCCGCGCCGACGCCCGGCGGCGCCGCCACGAGCCCCGGGGTGGCCGGCGGCGAGCCGGGTCCGGACCGGGCTTCGTGCGCGGCCTGACGCTGGAGGTTCTCCGCGGCGCTCAGCCGCGGATCGATGCCGCGGACGTCCCCTCCGGTCGACGCGCAGCCGAGGGCGGCCAGGACGGCGATACCGAGGGCCAGGACGCGAAGCACGCTGTGGGATGAGCTCGGCACCGACAAAGTGTAGGAAGAACGGACGAAGGCAAAGGGAACACGCTCAGCGGCGCGCGCGGGCGGTCTTCTTCTTTCGCGACGTGGCTGGCGCGGGTCGCCGGGCGGGCCGGGCAGGCTTGGACGAGCTGGCAGCGGATCCGACGCGGTCGGCCCAGGCCTGCAGGGCGTGGTGGGTCGAAGCGGCGTCGGATGCCTTGACCTGGCGGGCCAGCCAGGAGGAAAGATCGGCCACTTCCACGTCGTCGTCGCAGACGCCGGCCTTGACCAGCGCCCGGCGCAGACGGTCGTCGACCGGGATGCAGTGGGCGTCATAACACAGCAGCGTCACACGATCGGCGACGTAGGGAGCGATACCGTCCAGGGACCGCAGGTACTGCTTGACCTCGCGCCTGCCCATGCCGTCGAGCCGCTGCAGGTCCACCGCGTGCTCGCGCTTGTAAGTGTGCCGCAGCGCCGCCCGCAGTCTCTGGCACCGCTCCAGGGCCATGGGGTACCGCGGACCGATCCACGCCACGACCTCCTCGGGCATGGACACACGCAGATCGTTGAAGTCCACGATCTGGTCCATGATCCTCTTGTAGGCCGCCTCCGCCTTGGAAGTCGTGCTGTCCCAGATCAGGAACGACCTCACCAGGACCTCCAGGGCGTCACTTTTCTCCTCGGGCACGAACTTGGACGGCTTCAGCTTGCGAAGCAGCCCAGAGAAGGTCCGTGCGCTGTCCTGTGCCTTCTTCAAGACGTCAACTCCTCCTCGTACGAGTGCGGTGAGAGCCTCTCCTCGAGCTCCGCCTGCTTCTTGATCGATTCATCCAGCTGAAAGACAAGGCGGGGCACCCGACGGATTCGAACGAGCTTTCCGATCTTGCTTCGGATGCGGGCGGCAGCGTGCCGGAGTCCGTCCACGGCCAGCGGCCCATGCTCGGCCGGCAGCACCGACACGAACACCGTGGCCCGCGAAAGGTCGGCGTCGACACTCACCTTCGTCACCGAGACGAGCCCACGCACGCGCGGGTCGCCCAGCCCGCGGCCGAGCACGGTCTGCACGGCGCGATGAATGCTCGCAGCGACCTGGTCGGTTCGGTGAGTCATGGGTCAGGCGTCGGGAGTAGGTGTCAGGGAGTTTTATCCACGTGGATTCTGCTGATCCATGCCTGACTCCAGACTCCTGGTTTCTAGCTGCCGCTTCTGCTCGCCTCCAGCGTGCGCTTGACCTGCAGCGTCTTATAACACTCCAGGACATCGCCCTCCTTGATGTCATCGTACCCCTCGATCTTCATGCCGCATTCCTGACCGGAACGGACCTCCTTGACGTCGTCCTTGAAGCGTTTGAGCTGCTGGAGCCGACGGTCCTTCTCGACCACGATGTCCTGCCGCGTCACGCGGATCTGCGCGTTGCGCTCGATCGTGCCGTCGGTCACGTAGCAGCCGGCGATCATGCCGACCTTCGAGACCTTGAACACCTGGCGGACCTCGGCGTGGCCGAGCACCTCCAGCTTGTGCTCCGGCTCGAGCAGGCCCTCCGCCGCCTTGGTGACGTCGTCCACGACGTCGTAGATCACGTCGTAGAGGCGGATGTCGGTCCCGCGTGAATCGGCCTCCTGCCGCGCCTTGGCCGAGGAAGTGACGTTGAAGCCGACGACGATCGCGCTGGCGGCGTCCGCGAGCACGATGTCGGACTCGTTGATGCCGCCCACGGCCGCGTGCTTGACAGTGATGGTCACATCGTCGGTGGAAAGCCGCTCCAGTGACCCCACCACGGCATCGACCGATCCCTGCACGTCGGCCTTGATCACCAGCGGCAGCTCCTTGCTGACCCCCTCCTCGAACTGCTTGAAGATGTTGTCCAGCGAGATCTTGCCCTTGGACAGCTCCCGCTCGCGCTCCTGCTGGATGCGATCCTGGGCCGCCGACTCGGCCTCCCGGAGGTTCTTGACCACATAGCAGTTGTCGCCCGCGTCGGGCACTTCGTTGATGCCCGAGATGGTCACCGGCGTGGCCGGGAGGACCTCGCTGACACGCTTACCCCGGTCGTCGATGATGTCGCGGACCCGGCCGAAGCCACGACCGACCACGATCACGTCGCCCTTCTTCAGGCAGCCCTGCTGCACGAGGATGTTGGCCACGGGCCCGCGGCCTTCCTCCATGCGCGCCTCGAGTACGGTGCCGTGCGCTTCGCCGCCGAAGTCCGCCGTGAGCTCCAGCAGCTCGGCCTGGTAGTCCAGGATCTCCAGCAGGTCCTGGATACCCTCGCCCTTGACGGCGCTGGTCCGTATGACCTCCGTCGAGCCGCCCCACTCCGAGGGGTTCAACTCGTGCTCGGCGAGCTGGCCGAGGATCCGCTGGATGTTGGTGTCGGTGGCCTCGGGCTTGTCGATCTTGTTGAGGGCCACCACGATCGGCACCTTGGCCGCCTTGGCGTGGTTGATCGACTCGACCGTCTGCGGCATCACGCCGTCATCGGCGGCCACCACCAGCACCACGAGGTCGGTGACGTTCGCCCCGCGGGCGCGCATCTCGGTGAAGGCCTCGTGGCCGGGAGTGTCGATGAAGGTGATCACGTGATCCTTGTCGCCCGCGCGGACGGGAACGCGGAACGCGCTGGTCGCCTGAGTGATGCCCCCGGCCTCTCCCGCGGCGACGTTCGTGTTCCGAATCTGGTCGAGCAGGGACGTCTTGCCGTGATCGACGTGGCCGAGGATCGCCACCACCGGGCTCCGCGGCCGCTCGTCGACGACCTTGCGCTCGCGGAACTGATCCAGGATCTGCTGCTCGCTCGTCTTGTGCTCGATGATCTCCAGCTGGATCTCGTACTCCGCCATCACCTCCGTCGCGGTCTCGGCGTCGATGGTGGAGTTGAGCGTGGTCGGCTTGCCGGCGAGGAAGAGCTTCTTGACGATGTCCGGGGCCTTGACACCGGTGGCCGCCGAGAGGTTTTTGATCGTGATCGGCTCCTCAATCCTGACCGAGCCGCCGGTCTCGGCCGCAGTGGTCGCCCGCTCACCGCCGCCGGCGGAGCGCTTGAGGTTGTCGCGACGGTGCGCCTTGAAGAAGCCGCCCGCGCGATTGAGACGGGCCTCGCGCTCCCGCAGGTCCTGGGTTCGCCAGTTGAACGGCTGGTCCTGAGGCGTGCTGCCGGTGCGGCCCGTGCGGCCCGCATCGTCGCGGGCGGAGGCCGTACGACGCTTGTTGCGGCGCGACGACGTCCGTCCGGGCCGCGCCGGCTCGGAGGCCGGGGCATCCGGCAGGTCGGGGTAGGCAACCCCGGCGCCGCGACCGGCTCTGGGCCCGCTGCGGCGGATGGAGGTGTCGGAGCGACGATCCCGGGCCGACGGCTGAGGCACGACCTCCGGGCTCTCGACCCGCACGATCTTGGGGCCGCTGAGCGTGGTACGGCTCGGCTGCTGAAGCATGGGCCCGGCGGGTTTGACGACTTGCGGGCGATCGGGAACGTTGACGGCCGGGGTTGGTGACGCGGGGGCCTCGGGCGGCGCCTCGGCGGCGGGGACCAGGGTCTCCTCAGCGGCCGCGGCCGGCGGTGTTTCGGCGGCGGGGACGAGGGTCTCCTCAACGGGCGGCGCCGGGGGCGGTTCGGCGGGCGGGGCCGGGGGCGCCGGGGCCTGGGACACGGCGATGGCTTCGGGTGCCGTGCCCTGCGGCGCCGCGGCGGGTGCCTCGGCCACCGGGGCCGTCCGGGGCGCCTCGGCCGTGGTCTTGGCGGCGACCTTCTTGCGAGGGGCCTTCCTCTTGGCCTTCGCACGGGCCTTGGCGACGTCAACGGGCGCGGCGGTCTCCACCGCGGTGGTCGTGCCCACCGAGCCCTCTCCGAACCACTCGCGAACGGTCGCGGCCAGTCCCAGCGACATCGTCGACATGTGGTTGGTGATGGCGGGGATTCCCTCCGCCTCGCACTTCTTGATGACGTCCTTGGACGACACGCTGAGCTCACGGGCCAGTTCAAAGACGCGGATTGTTGAGGTCTTCTTTGCCAAGATTACCCGTCCCCTCCCTTCGCGGCGGAGGGCGCCACCTGTGACTCGTCGTCAGTCGGCGCCGGCTCCGCGACCGGCTCCGCGGGCGCGGTGTCGGCCGGTGCGTCGTCGGGGGCAGCGGCCGGCGCTGGCGCGGCTTCCGGCGGCGCGCTGTCCGGTGGCGCCGCTTGCGGTGTCGCTCCTTGCGGGGGCGCCTCGCCCAGAATCGAAGCGGCCTTGGAGTCGGCTTCCTCGTCGAGCTGCGCGTCCAGGCTCGGAAACGTGCCGGACGCCCCGGTCTGCCCCAGCAGCGCCGCGCCGGCGGCCTCCTCCTCGGCCTTGCGACGCTCGGCCTCCTCCTTCTCCTTCAGTTGCTGCTCGGCCACGATCTTGGACTGGACCGCGCACACCTCCACGACGCGTGCGGCCAGCTCCTCGGGCATCTCCAGCTCCTCCCGGAGGACGCCTTCGCCCACCTCCTCGATATCGAAGACGCTGATCATGCCCATGGCACCGATGCGATCGAGCATGGGCTCGGTCACGCCTTCGATGGGCTTGACCGTCTGCTCGAGAACCTCCAGGCTCTTGGCGAACTCGGCCGGCGTGAGGATGTCGATGTCCCAGCCGGTCAGCCTGGCCGCGAGCCGTACGTTCTGACCGCGGCGGCCGATGGCCAGGGAGAGCTGGTCCTCTCGGACGATGATGGTGGCGCGGCCGAGCTCGAAGCACAGGCTCACTTCCTCGACCTCGGCGGGCTTGAGGGCGTTGGCGATGAGGATCTGGCTCGACTCATTCCAGCGGACGATGTCGATCTTCTCGCCGCCGAGCTCGTCGACGATGTTGCGGATGCGGCTGCCCCGCACACCCACGCACGCCCCGACGGGATCGACCTTCGAGTCGATCGACGAGACGGCGATCTTGGTTCGGAATCCCGCCTCGCGGGCCATGACCTTGATCTCGATCACCCGCTCGGCGACCTCGGGCACCTCGGCCTCGAACAGGCGGCGGATGAAGTCCGGGTGGCCGCGGCTGAGGACGATCTTGACCTGGTTGCCCACGTCCCGCACGTCGAGGATGAGGCACCGCACGCGATCGCCCGGATGGAACTGCTCGCCGGGGATCTGCTCCGAGCGGGGCATGAACCCCTCGGCGCGGTCGATCTGCACCACAAGAGCGCCGCCCTCGTAACGATGAGCGGTGCCCGTCACGATCTCGCCCTGCCGCTTGGAAAACTCATCGAGCAGGCTGTGACGCTCGTCCTCGCGGAACTTCTGGATCATCACCTGCTTGGCGGTCTGGGCCGGAATCCGGCCGAGACTCTCCAGCGAGATCGTCTCGCGGACGCCGTCGTCATTGTTGCGCCAGATCGTGATCTCGCCGGAGGTGCGGTCGATGTGGCAGCCGAACTCCTCGGCGTCGAGTGAGTTGAAGTGCTTGCGGGCGGCACTGACCATGGCTTGCTCGAGATCCTGGATGAGCAGGTCGCGGTCGATGTTTCGATCGCGGGCGATCGAGTCGAGGATGCGGAGGGTTTCTGGATTCATGGTTCAGTTGTTCCGAGCTGTCAGGTTGTCGGCTGTTGCCAAAACGACAAGGCCACGAGCGTCTCCAAGGAGACATCCCGTGACCGGTGATCCGGCGGGTGCCGGGCGGCTGACCTGGTCAATTGGTCAGGTCACGGCCGCACCTCGTATCGCCCCGGGGCCTGGCCCCGAGAACCGTCCATGGACGCGGTCAGCGACCATGGCCACTCGACGAATGGATCATCACCGGCATACGGGCAATCTCCCATACAAGAACAGTGAGTACGGTAGCCCCGCTGCCGCCACCGAGTCAACATGGGGGGCCTGGGGCCGGGCCCAGGGCACCGGGCCCGGGGTGAGGGATGAGGGATGAGGGGTGAGAAAAGACCGAATCCCTCAGTCCGCTCCGCTAGATCCGATCCGTCGTCCCGATCGGCCGCTGGACCTTGACCGCCCGATTGCCCTTGTGCCGGCCGATGTCGCCCAGGAACTTGGGCACGGCCTCGACGTAGATCGTCGCCGGCGATGAGGCGGGCTTGTCGGTCATGATGACGTCGCCGACCTCCAGGCTGCGGAGATCGGAGACGGTGATGCTGGTCTCGGCGAGCACGGCGATCACCTGCAGCCGGGCGTCCGCCAGCCGGTCGGCGATGAGCCGGCCCCACTGGTCGTCGTCGCGATGCCGGCCCGCCTGGGACCAGCTCTGGGCGGAGATGTCGTCCATCAGCGGCTCGATGACGGTGAACGGAATGCACAGGCTCATGGTTCCGGCCCGCGAGCCGAGCTTGAGCTCGAACCCGATCACGACCACCACCTCGTTGGGAGGGACGATCTGCACGATGTGCGGGTTGGACTCCATCTCGCCCAGCGAGAACTCGATTTGGCGCACCGTCTCCCAGGCCTCGCTCAGATTGGTCATTCCCCGATTGAGGATCTTCTGCACGAGCCTCGTCTCGATCAGCGTCAACGGTCGCTGCGGAATGAAGACCTCTTCGTTGGAGCCGCCCAGCAGGCGATCGATGACCGGGTAGATGATGAGCGGGCTGATCTCGAGACACAGCTGGCCGTCGAGCACGGGGGCGCTGATCAGGTTGAAGCTCGTGGGGTTCGGGAGGCTGGCGAGAAACTCGCCGTAGGTGAGCTGGTCGGCGTTGGCGACGCGCACCTCGACGATGGTGCGGAGGAAGCCCGACATGAACGCGCTGAAGTTGCGGGCGAAGGCCTCGTGGAGCGTCTGCAGGGCCCGCATCTGGTCCTTGCTGATGCGCTCCGGACGCTTGAAGTCGTAGTCGCGGATCTCGACGTTCTCGAGGTCCGAGCGATGGCGGGAGAAGATCTGCCCCCGGTGGGCCGGCTCCTCGACCTCGCCCGCCGAGACGGCGGTCATGAGGGCGTCGATGTCGGACTGATCGAGTACGTCTCGCATGGCCATGGGAAGAGATTCCGGCCGGGGTCGGTTCCCTTGAAGGCAAGGAGGAAAAACGGTGGCTGTCCCCTATTATCGGAGCGGCCAACCGGGCCGCTTGAGGGCCGGTGCGGGCCACCCCCCTCTTCGTGAACCCTGCGGAGGCCGATCGATGTCGCGGCACACGTTTCGACCCCCGGCCACAGCCCTGCTCGCCTGCCTCCTCGTCGCGGTCGCCACGCCGCTGTCGGCCCAGCCCGGTGGGCTGGAGATCAAGACACGCTGGGTCGTCGAAACCGACGCGGCCCATCCCGGCCGCACGGCCCGTGCAGCATTCGAGGTCACGATTCCCGGCAAGTTCCACGTCCAGTCCAACAAGCCGCTCGACGAGTTTCTGATCCCGACCACGCTGACGGTCACGCCTCCCGAGGGCTTCACCGTCCGCGAGATCGTGTACCCGGAGCCGGTTCAGATCGAGGCCAGCCTGATCTCCGAGGAGCTCCTCTCGGTCTTCGAGCAGAAGTTCGTGATCGGGGTTGCCCTCGACGTCGGCGACAACGTCCAGCCCGGCACCTATCCGATCGCCGGTGAGCTGCGATACCAGGCGTGCGACGACAAGATCTGCCTGATGCCGACGAGCCTGCAGCTGGCGGGCATGCTGGAGATCGTGCCCGCGACGGCCGCCCTCACGAAGACCGGCGGCCCGCTGTTTGACGACATCGCCTTCTCCGGCGAGCCGGGGTCGGGCGTCGGGCCCGCGCCGACGCCGCAGGACCCGGTCGTCACGACGCCTGAGCCGGACTGCGACGTGATGGTCAGGCTCGAAGAGGGTTTCACGGTGCTCGCCGCGACCGGCGGCTATCTCGGCGCCGAGGACTTCATCGAGTTCGTCGACGGAGCCGAGACCGGGACCGTCCAGCGGAACCTCCTTGAAGGCCGGGGGCCCCTGGCCATCCTGCTGCTGGTGATCGTGGGCGGGCTCCTGCTCAACCTGACTCCGTGCGTTCTCCCCCTGGTCCCCATCAACCTCGCGATCATCGGCGCGGGCGCCCAGGCGGGCTCCCGTCTCCGCGGGTTTGCCCTGGGAGGCACATACGGCCTGGCCATGGCCGCCGTCTACGGCGTGCTCGGTCTCACCGTCACCCTGACCGCGGCGACCTTCGGCGCCATCAACAGCACGATCTGGTTCAACGTCGGGATCGCCCTGCTGTTCGTCGCCCTGGGCCTGGCCATGTTCGACGTGTTCTTCATCGACTTCTCCAAGCTGCAGGGCAAGCTCGACCTGGCCGGCAGGGGCAAGCGCGGCACGTTCGCGCTGGCGTTCGGAATGGGCGGCGTGTCGGCGGTGCTGGCGGGGGCGTGCGTGGCGCCGGTCGTGATCCAGGTCATCGTCTACGCCGGCGACCAGTATGCCAAGGGCGTGACGATCGCGCTGGCCCTGCCGTTCTTCCTCGGGCTGGGCATGGCGCTGCCGTGGCCCTTCGCGGGGGCGGGTCTCTCTTTCCTGCCCAAGCCGGGGGGTTGGATGGTGCGTGTCAAGCAGGCCATGGGTGTGTTCATCCTGGCGTTCGCCGCGTATTACGCGTACACGGCGTGGACCATCTACGACAGCAAGCGCGTCGACAGCAGCGCCGTGCTCGTCGCGGTCCAGGAGCAGCTTCAGAAGGAAGGCTGGACGGCGTCGATCTGCGAGGGCCTGGCGACGGCCCGGGCGGAGAACAAGCCGGTCCTGATCGACATGTGGGCCACGTGGTGCAAGAACTGCCTCGCGATGGACAAGACGACGTTCAAGAACGATGAGGTCATCGCCCGCCTCGAGGGCTACGTGAAGATCAAGCTCCAGGCCGAAGACCTCGGCGCGTCGCCGGCGCGCGAGATCCTCGAGCACTTCGAGGGGATCGGGCTGCCGACCTATGCCATCCTGCGGCCGCGGACCGCCGGCGAAGGCCTCGCGAGCTCCGCCCCCGCGCCGTAGCCACGGGGCTGCCCCGAAAATCGGACGACACTGCTTCAGCCGCCTCCGGGTGCGGCCGATGAAAGTGACCAGCCGCCCGATAACCTCGACCGGGCGGCGGCAGGTGGGGACGCTCTGCACGGAGGCTCGTATGAAGCTCGAACGCGGGATCTCGCACACCCGCTCCCTGACCTACCTCGGCGTCGTGTGGGGGGTGATCGCCGGCTCGATCGCGGTGGCCGCCCTCTGGCCCGGATGGCTGTCGTTGGGGCTGGCACTGGTCGTGATCAGCTCCCGGCAGAGCGCGCTGCTGACCATCGCGCACGAGTGCTGGCACTACAGCATGTTCCGGCCTCGAAGGCTCAACAACGTCGTCGGCAGCGTCCTTTCCGGGTGGACGGTCGGATCCAGCTTCATCGCCGGCCGCCGCCGTCACCTGGCCCATCACCGGCTGCTGGGTCACCATGACGATCCGGACTTCGAATACCACTCGTGCGACGGCAAGGCGACGGGCCGGCAGGCTCGGCGCTACTTTCTGAGCCTGGTGCTGGGCCGGCAGCTCAGCTACATACTCTTTCTTCGTCGCAGTTGTCGCACGTCCCCGAAGGGGGCCGGCGAGTCGAGGCTGGCCTCTCTCCGCACGGTGCTGCCGGATCTCGCCGGCATCGCCGCGGCCCAGGTGGTCTTGCTCGCGACGATGTGGCTGCTTGTCGGCTGGTGGGCGTATCCGGTGCTGTGGCTGCTGCCGCTGGTGACCCTGACCACGTTCGCCAACGGAGTCCGCGCGTTCGTGGAGCACTACTCGTTCGAGGGCGACGATGTCTCGAAGGACGATCGTCTCTTCACGATCAAGGCCCCCTGGTACGAGCGGGCGTTCTTCGCCCCGATGAACTTCAACTTCCACGCCGAGCATCACCTCCAGCCCGCGGTGTCGTCGTTCAGGCTTCCATCGCTGCGCGACGACTACATGTCCGAGCGCCGGGTGATCCTGCGCCGCGGCTACCTGGCCACGCTGCTGCCCGTGCTCTTTCCCTCGCTTGGACGCAGCGCCGCCCCGGACGAGGCACCGAAGGAGGCTCGCGACGAGGAGCCGAAGGTGATCGAGATCCACGCCCCCCCGGCCCACGGGGGCGACACGCCGGCCGTCGCCGGCGAGACGCGGCACAGACGGGCGGCCTGACTGATCGGGAACGATATGACGGAGTCAACACTTCTCGAACTCGAGCTCGAAGACCCGGTCTGCGAGTCGTGCGGCGGCGGTGAGAAGGAGCGCGTGATCTCGACGCGGGATTACGAGACCCCGATCTCGAATCACTTCGCGGTGTCACGCTGCACGAGCTGCGGGCTCGTGTACACGGCCCCGCGTCCGAAGTTCGAGGACCTGCTCACGCACCTCTACGGCGACGACTACCTCTGCGACGAATCCGGCCTCACCCAGAAGCTCCGCACGGCCTACCAGGGCCGCGCGTTCATGAGGAAGTTCCGGGACTTCATGTATCCGGGCGCCCGTCTGCTCGAAGTCGGCTGCGCGGCCGGGGGCCTGCTGGCTTACGTGAAGGAGCACTCGGACTGGAACCTCCATGCGTGCGAGCCGAGGCGGGAGATTGCCGAGCTTGCGTGCCGGCGGGGCCTGGACGTCCAGCCGCATACGCTGGCGGAGGCCGAATACGACGACGACTTCTTCGACGTCGTGTACATGTCCCACGTCATCGAGCACGTGCCTGACGTCCGGGTCACGATGGAGACGGTGTTTCGGATCCTGAAGCCGGGCGGGCTCTTCATCACGGAGCATCCCGACTTCGGCGGCCCGACGCGGCCGTTCTTCGGCCGTTACTGGTGGGGATACCACCTGCCGCGTCACCTGACGCATTTCACCCGCGATTCGATGAGCCGGATGCTGGAGAGCGTCGGATTCGAGGTGGACGGGATCCGGGGGTGCTTCCGGCCTTCTCTGCTGGCCCGGTCGATCGAAAACTGCATCAAGGAACGTCTGGGGCTCCGCGCACTGTCGAGAGTCCTCGGCCAGCGCAATCCAGCGGTCATCGCGGCGATGTTCCCCTTCGAGTACCTGATCGGGCGCTCGGGCCACAGCGATGTGATGGAAGTCACCGCGCGGAAGCCGGAGACTGTGCCCGACCGCGCGGCCGCAGCCTGAGCATCATGAGCGGCGACGAGCGGCATTCCGCCACGACACTGATCGATCCCGAAGCCGATGTGCGCATGGTCGAGGGCCTCCGCGTCTTCGATCCGAACCGCCGTCCTGGCTCGGGCGAGCGGACGTTACGGCTGCTGCCGCTCACGCCGGACGGCGGCGTGTTCATGAATCCGCTGGACGCCGAGGCGCTCAAGACATGGAGCGAGATTCGGCCCCGGTCGGCGGTTCGAGGCGGCGTGCGGCTGGCGCGCCGGATCGCGGGCATGGTGATGCGGCTGCCGGAGGTCTGGCCGGTCAGGCTGCACACGCCGGCCCGGCTCCCCCGCGGGGCGATCGCACTGCTGCGAAGCCAGAAGATCATCGTCGTCGATCGGCTGAATCAGCGGGTGTACAAGCTTCTTCGCGAGGACGAGGAGGCCAACGCCGGGCTTCTCGAGCACGAAGTGACCGCGAGCACCGTGCTCCCTGGGAACACCATCGAGACGCTGTTTCACCATCTCGAAAGCGGCCCTCGCTTCATCGTCCAGCCCTATGTGCGCTACACGCCGGTCGGGAGCTGTCAGGATCTGCTCCCGCGGATGGACAGCGTCATGCAGGTGCTCCTGCGGTACTACGAACACTTCGGCCTGGAGGCGGTCGACGCCCGCGTCTGCGTTGAGCGCCTGCTGCAGCGTGTTGACCGTGGCGTCCGGAAGCACGGCATCGGCGACGTCGTCGACGACGTTCGGCGACGGCTCGAGACGCAACTCCGCCGGGCGGGCCGCTGCTCGATCATCACCGCCCAGGTTCACGGCGACCTGATTGCATCGCACGTGGTGCGGCCGGTCGACCGTGATGTGCCCGGGCCGATCCTGGTTGACTTCTCCGAGAGCAACCGACACTCCGTGTTCTTTGACTTGTTTTACCTCCAGTTCCAGAATTACAACACGGACTTCTGGGACCGCTGGCACGATCTCGACGAGCGGAGCTACGCCGAGTACTTCGGAACCGGCTACCGCGTCCTGGAGAACTACCTCCAGGAGACGACGGGCATCGCCCACGACGTCGAGCAGTTCCGTCTGAACATGCTCATCTGCCTGCTTCAGGAGCTGGACCACCGGCTTTACCGGCTGCACCCTCGGTACCTGGCCTTCTGGGTCAACCAGGTCCGCAGGCTCACAGCCGCGAGGACACGCCCGTGAGCAGGATCGTCTCGGTCATGAGCCGTGTGGCCGCCGAGCTGGGTCGGCCCTTGATCCGTGGCACCTGCTCGATGGCCCGGATGGATCGGGCCGCGATCCGGGGGACGGGCCTGCGCCTCCGGGTCGACCCCACCTCCCGGTTCGGGGCGGAGCTCCGCGAGTTCGGGTTTCGACCATCCGAGCCCTTCGTGCTTCCGTTGCTGCGTCGGGTCCTCTCCGACGGCGACGTCTTCCTGGACCTCGGAGCCCACTGGGGAACCTACTCCATCGTCGCGTCGGAGCTCGTGGGGTCGTCGGGGCGGGTGATCTCGGTCGAGCCCCACCCCGCGAACATCAAACGACTCCGCGCCAACGCCGATCTCAACGGCTGCACGAACCTCTCGGTCGTCCCGTACGCGGTGGGCGCTGGCGAGAAGCGAGCAACCCTCATGCTGGACGGGACCGGAGCCAACCTGAACCGTCTCACGGACGACACGCCGGTGGCCGGCCGGGTCGATCGCGTGCTCGACGCCCTGCGGATCAGACCACTCTCGGAGGAATGTCAGGTCACCACGCTCGGCTCCATTCTCGAAAACGCGGGCGACCGTATCAGGCTCATGAAGATGGACATCGAGGGAGGCGAGTGGGCACTGGCGAGGGATCTCGAGCGTCACGCCGACCGGTTCGAGGTGATGATGGTCGAGCTGCATCCCCGTTGGTCGGCCGAGGACGACACGTCGGCCCTCTATGGATCCCTGGCCGGTCGACGCGTGCTGTACGGCATTGACCGTGACGGGAGACGGCTGGAGCCGATTTGCTCCGAGACCGGATTCCGGCAGCGGCTCCACCTCTACTACTTCGTATCGATCCTGGACGACGCCGAACTCGGCGGCTTCACCTGGTAGCGGTCTCGATCCGCGTGCGAAGCAGCTCGCGGTCACGCCTGGGAAGCTGACGCAGCGGGTCGAGCTCGAAGTTGCCATCGTTGACGAGCGCCCGCTCGTAGGCCTCGGCGGCGTCGGCGCCACGACCCGCCTCCCACAGCACGTCTCCGAGCCGTCGCCAGGCGGCGATGCCGTTGGGGTCGATCTGCGTCAGCCGTCTCGTGGCGTCGATCGCTTTCTCCCAGGAGCCGGTGAGGCGAGCCTCCAGCCACCGCGCCTCGCTGTTCAGCGCCATGGCGTCGGGTCGTCCGTGCCGGGTGACCGCCGTCTCGGCGAGCGCGGCGGCGTCGGCCGCCAGCGCGGCCCGACGCGGGCCCTCGGCCAGTTGGGCGGCGATGATCATCTGCCGCACCTCCTCCTCGATCAGGCCTGTATCGTTTGGCAGGTACCGGGTGCGGGCGAGACACAGAAGAGCGGCCGCCCGCTCGCGCTGGGCCGCCTGCTGCGGCTGGTTCCCGGCCGGCGGATGGATGTACCCCGCCGCCTCGATCATCATCGCCTCGGCCCGCGCGGCTCGAACGCCCCACGTCAGCGACAGTCCGGACGCCGCGATCAGCACCACGGCCGCCGCCCATCCCGCCCGGACGGGCCCGGATTCCGTGCCGTTCGTGATGGCACCCCCGGCCAGCCCCAGCATGCACATCACCCAGGTCACGGACCCCGGATCGAAGAACGTCATCTCGATCTGCCCGTGAATCACCAGGGTCACCGTCGCCGCCGCCAGGGTCCAGTTGACGATGCCGCCGCGTGTTCGCTCCAGACAGTGGCTCAGCCCCATCGCCGCCACCACGAAGCCGATCACACCAACGCCCCGGGCGAGCTCCTTGCCGACGCTGTCAAGGGCGGCGGCCTCGATGACCAGGGCCGAGAGCAGTCCCACCCCCGCCATCCCCGCCGTCACCCACAGCATGGTTCGCGCGCCAACGTAACCCGTCCCCGTGTCCGGCGCCGTGCCCATCCGGCGTCCCGCCCGCCACAGGACAACGGCCACCAGCCCGATCCACGCGACCCCGCTCACGCCCAGCGTCGACAGCCAGTCGGCGAGCAGGTTGTGGGCGCTGGTCACCTCCTCGGGGCTGCGCGGGACGCGGGCAGCGGTGTAGGCCGCCTGAAACCCGTCGGGCCCGACGCCGAGCAGCCCGTGGTCGGCGAAGATCCGCCCCGCACCGCGAAGGTAATGCCACCGGAACAGCAGGCTCCTCTCACCCAGCCACGACTCCGGCAGCAGCCCGCCGCGCACCACGACCGCGGCCAGCGTGACCCCGACCAGGCTCAACGCGATCGCCCCGCCGTGCCGCGCCACCAGCGCGCGAGGGCGGCCCCCCGCCAGCGGCGCGGCGAGAAGCGCAAGGCCCGCCACGGCCGCCAGCATCGCGCCCTTGGAGTGTGCCATGAGCATCGCCCCCCCGGCCCCGGCGACACCCAGTGCCAGCAACGCGACCCATCGCGATCCGAGACCGTCCTTCACCACGCCGGCCGTGAGGCCCACGGCCATCACCAGGCCGAACGCCATCATCGACGCGAAGAGGTTGGCGGTGGGGAACCACCCGCGCGGGTCCGGCTGCCGGAGGCGTCGCTCGTAGATCAGGGCCGCGGGCGAGCCCTCCGGCCAGCCATGGTCGGCGAAGAACGCGTCGCGGTTGGCTTCGAACTCGGCGATGGTGTCGGTGTACTCCGGCCCGGCCAGCGAGAGGGGGCCCACGGAGACCGACGACTGGATCGCACCACGCATGACGACCGGCACCAGCACCGAGACCAGCAGTGCGATGACCACGAGCCGCACCGACCGATCGCGGCCAAGATGGGCGATGACCGCGCAGGCCGCGGCGGCCGCCAGCCAGGTCGAGCCGCGCCACAGATCGGCGAAGTCGCGCACGCCGTGCCAGATGACGACCGGGGCGGGCACGAGCGCCAGCAGCATGATCAGCCGGTCCAGACCACGTCCGGTGAGGGTCTCGCCGAGAAGGCCGCAGCCGCACGCGGCGAGCAGGATCGCATCGAGCAGGAGGCTGCCGGCCGGCCCCAGCCCCGGCAGTCGCGTGGGGTCGATGGCGGGGTCCACGTCGAAGACGACCTGGGGCGCGAACGCCACGACGCAGCGGACGATGGCGATCGCGGTGATCCCCAGGGCCCCCGTCCACCGCAGACAGGTGGCCGCCGTCAGCGAAACGCCGGTGTGTCGGGGGGCCGGGGTCACGGATCGGTGTTCCGGGCGCCGACGACGCGTCGGCTGGCGTGCTCGAGCAGGGCGATCATGACCAGGACCAGCCCCGTCTGGATGCCCACGAGCACGGCCTGCCACGCGTGCAGGCTGCCCAGGGCGACGCCCCCGATGCCCGTCACCGCGGTGGCGGCCCAGATGACCACGACGGCGCCGCGCGTCGACAGGCCGCGCTGAACGAGCCGGTGCGAGAAGTGCTGCTGGTCGCCGACGACCGGGCTGCGCCCCTGCGCGATCCGAATAAGCGTGACGGTCGTGAAGTCGTACAGCGGTATCGCCAGCACCACCAGCGGCATGAAGACGCCGTACCACCCGCCGCCCAGCTCGGGGTCGTAGTAGGTCGTGCGCACGGTGAGAATCGCCAGCAGGAAGCCAATGACCAGCGAGCCCCGGTCGCCCATGAAGATCGTGGCGGGCGGGAAGTTGAAGACCATGAACCCCGCCAGCGCGCCGACGAGCAGGGCCAGCGTCGCCGCGATGAACCACTGCCCGTTGACGATGCAGGCGGCCAGGAAGAACGAGGCCGCGATGGCGGTCACGCCGGCCGCCAGCCCGTCCATGTTGTCCAGGAAGTTGATGGCGTTGGTGATCACGATGATCCAGATGATGGTGACGACGATGCTCGGCCAGGCGGGCAGCGTCTCCAGCTCCAGGAGACGCACGTCAAACCAGATCACGACGACCGCGGCCGCCGCCGTCTGGACCGCCAGCTTGATCCACGGGCTCAGGCTCCGGCGATCGTCCATCCACCCCATGACGTGCAGGACGGTCGCCGCCGCCAGCACCGCCACCACGGCCCCCGTCGACACGCGGATCCCCTCCACATGGTGGGCCATCGCCGGCAGCCAGCGAGCCCAGAACTCCGGCGGCAGCACCCAGACCGCGATCAGCCCCACGGCCATCGGAAGGACCACGGCCAGGAAGATCGCGACTCCGCCGTTGTTGGGGATGGCCCGCAGGGTCTTGACGTGGCCGGGGGCGCCCGGCGAGTCGAGGGCACCGCGGCGCCGGGCCGCGGCGCGGGCGACGGCCGTCACCGGCAGGCTGATGGCCAGGGCGACCCCGACGAGTCCCAGCACGAGCCACACCATTGAGAAGCCATCAGCCATCAGCCATGAGCCATTAGGGTCTGTCGGATCGAGCCGCCGAGTCGCTTCGGAAATGCGCTTGGGGCGGCGGGAAATGCACTAGACTGCGTCTCTCATCAAGGACGATACGAAGGGCGGGCGGGTCTTGAGCGGGATGACCGAGTCCATTTCCTACGAAATGGCCAGCGAAGGGGTGATGGGATCGGTGCAGCCGAGCCGCGCGCACCTGGGCGACATCGAGTTCGGCTGGGCCATGCTGCAGCAGATCGTCGAGATGGAGATCGGGCCGGCGATGGCGGTCCGCGAGCGCGACGTGATCGCGGTGGAGGTGACCGAGGGCACGGCGTCAATGATCAGACGCGCCGGCAAGCTGTGTCGCCGGCGAGGCTGGGTCCTGTTGAAGACGGCGCCGCGGGATGACGCCGGTGGTCAGGAGGCCGCCGTCACCGTTGAGACGATCGGGCAACTGGCCGCCGCCGGCGGCGGGTGCCTCGCCCTGGGCGCCGGACGCGTGCCCATGCTCGACAGGCCGGCCGTACTCGAGGCGGCCGCCCGCGCGAAGATCGCGGTGGTCGGGGTCGGAGCCGAGGGATCAGGGGTCAGGGGTCAGGGGTCGGGGTGATTCTGCCGACTTCCATAGTGTCTGTCTGTGGCCTGATCCCGAACTCCCGAACCCGTCGTGCCCATGCAATCCCTCGCGGCCCGGTACCCCTGGCGACTCGATGTGCCCCTGCTGCTCAGCGTCAGCTTGGTGCTGCTGGCCCAGGGCCTGACGATGCCGGCGATGGAGATCCGCGCGCTGATCTTCTGGGTCGACCAGTACTCGATCATCTCCAACATCCAGAACCTGTACGTGAAGGGCAAGGAGCCGGCGGCCATCGCACTGGCGGTGTGCTCGGTCGGCTATCCGTCGGTGAAGATCCTGGCGCTGCTGTTTCTCTGGCTCGCGCCCTTCCCGGCGTCGTGGCGCAGCCGGTGCGTCCATCTGATGCGGCTGCTCGGTCGCTGGTCGCTGGTTGACGTGTTCGCGGTCACGGCCATCGTGGTCGGCAGCCGCACCCTGGGTCTGCTGGTCGATGCGAAGCCGCTGATCGGCATCTACGTCTATGCGGCTTCGATCATCGTGCTCATGCTCGCGACGGTGCTGCTCGATAGACTTGCGTCACATGGGCGATGAACAGGAGTCGGCCTACGTCACGCGGGCCGGAGCCAAGCTCGAGGCCGCGCTTCACGAATTCGGCCTCGATGTGAGCGGCTTGGCCTGTGCGGACCTCGGTTGCCACGCCGGCGGCTTCACCGACTGCCTGCTGCGGCATGACGCGGCCAGGGTCTATGCCGTGGACACGGGCTACGGCGTCCTCGACTACCGGCTGCGAACGGATCCGCGGGTGACGGTGATGGAGCGGACCAACGCCCTGCACTGCGAGCCCCCGGAGCTCGTGAGCCTCGTCACCATCGACCTGGGGTGGACACGCCAGCGGCACGCCATACCGGCGGCGTTGCGGTGGCTGACGGCCGGGGGCCGGATCATCACGCTCGTCAAGCCCCACTACGAGCTCGAAGAGTCGGCGAAGCAGACGCTCCTGCGCGACGGCGTGCTCGCGCCCGCCGATGCGCGGGACGTGCTCGAGCAGGTCCTTGGGGGCTTCGCCGCGCTCGGGGCCGCGGTGCTGGCGGTCATGCTCTCGCCGATCCGCGGCGCAAAAAGTGCACGCCGCGGCGGCGGTGAAGGCAACATCGAATTCCTCGTTCTGGCCGCGGCCGCAGGTGCCGGTAACGCGGCGGGCGGGGCGGCGATCTGATAGAATAGAGGTCCGGTTTCAGTAGCCGAAAAGGGGTGACGTGGGGCTGGCCCTGCCGACCCACGCCACCGCTTCTGTGCCCATGGAAGACACGAACGACAACGCCAACCCGACCGACAGCGGCGAACCGGTCGCAGTCGGGCAGATCGTCGATCAGCAGATCGAACGCGAGCTGCACGACAGCTATCTCACGTACGCGATGTCGACGATCATGGACCGCGCCCTGCCGGACGTGCGGGACGGCCTCAAGCCTTCACAGCGGCGCATCCTGGTCGCGATGAACGACCTGAATTTGAGCCCCCGCGCCAAGCACCGCAAGTGCGCCAAGATCGCCGGCGACACCTCCGGCAACTACCACCCGCACGGCGAGTCCGTGATCTACCCCACGCTTGTGAACATGGGACAGGGCTGGAAAGCCCGCTACATGCTCGTCGACAAGCAGGGGAACTTCGGCTCGATCGACGGCGATCCTCCGGCCGCCATGCGGTACACGGAGGCCCGCATGACGGCGGCGTCGATGGCGATGCTGGAGGACCTCGATCTCGACACGATCGACTTCCAGCCCAACTACGACGAGACGCGGCGGGAGCCCACCGTCCTGCCCGGCAAGTTCCCCAACCTGCTGGCGAACGGATCAAGCGGCATCGCCGTCGGCATGGCGTGCTCCATACCGCCGCACAACGTCGCCGAGATCTGCGACGCGATCATCGCCGTCATCGACAACCCCGCCCTCACGCTCGAGGAGCTCATGGAGATCGTCCCCGGCCCGGATTTCCCCACGGGGGGTGTCATCCAGGGGCGGCAGGGCATTATTTCGGCGTACGCCACGGGCCGCGGACGCCTCGTGGTCCGCGGCCGGGTCCACCGCGAGACGAGCGGGGCCCGCGACGTCATCGTGATCGACGAGATCCCGTACCAGGTCGTCCAGAACAACCTCATCGAGCGCATCGTGGAGGCGGCGCGGGCGGAGCGGATCCCGGACATCTTCGATGTCAAGAACTTCTCCGGCAAGACTCACCGAACGCGGATCGTCGTCGCCTTGAAGAAGGGCGCCGACCCCGACGTCGTCGAGAAGCAGCTCTACCAGTACACCCCGCTGCAGTCGGTGTTCTCGATCATCAACATCGCCCTCGTCAACCGCCAGCCGCGCACGCTCGGCCTCAAGCAGATCATCCAGTGCTACATCGATCACCGCCGCGAGGTCATCCGACGCCGCACGGAGCACCTGCTGCGGGAAGCCAAGAAGCAGGCGCACCGGCTGGAAGGTCTCATCTACGCCGTCTGCGACATCGATGAGGTGATCCAGCTCATCCGCTCGAGCAAGACCCGCGACGAAGCCATCGAACGGCTGATGGCCAGGCACTTCCGGATCCCGGCGGATCACGAATACGCCTCGCAGGTCCCACAGACGCTCATCGAGCGCTCCAACGCGGGCGAGGGCGTCGCTCTGACCCGCGTCCAGGCCGAAGCCATCGGCGGCCTGCGGCTCATTCAGCTGGTGGGCCTGGAGATCGAGAAGCTCACGGGCGAATACACGAAGCTGCTCGACGAGATCGGTCGCTACGAGCAGATCCTCGCCGACGAAGACGAGATCATGAAGATCATCCGCGAGGACTCCCGCGAGATGAAGGCGAAGTTCGGCGACGACCGCAAGACGGTGATCGAGCGTGGCGAGGCCGAGGACTTTGAAATCGGCGACCTCATCGCCGAGCACGCCGTCGTGGTCACGATCTCGCACCAGGGGTATGTGAAACGACTGCCCGCCGAGACCTATCGCGAGCAGGGGCGCGGCGGCCGAGGCATCAAGGGCTCGGACACCCGCGCCGACGACTTCATCCGGCATCTGTTCGTGGCCTCGACGCACGACGATCTGCTGTGCTTCACGAACACCGGTCGCGTCTTCAAGATGAAGGTGTTCAAGATCCCGGAGATGTCCCGCACGGCGCGGGGGCGGGCGATCGTGAATCTCCTGGAGCTTCGGGGCAACGAGCGCGTCGTCGCCTTCCTGAACATCGAGGATTTCGAGCGGTCCGAGGACTACCTCCTGTTCGCAACGGCCATGGGCAAGGTGAAGCGCACGGCGCTGGCGGACTATCGCAATGTCCACCGGTCCGGCATCATCGCCATCAACCTCAACGAGGGAGACCGGCTCATCGACGTCGTCCACACGAGCGGCGAGGATCACGTGCTCCTGGCCACCGCCACCGGGCAGGCCATCCGCTTTGAAGAGAACGACGCGCGTGTGATGGGGCGTAACGCGGCCGGGGTCAAGGGCATCGACCTGCGCCCCGGCGACGAGGTCGTCGGGCTCATCCGCGTCGACGACAACTCGGATCTGCTCACCGCGACCGCCAACGGCTACGGGAAACGGACGGCGTTGTCGGACTATCTCGTGCACTCCGATGACGGCTCGACGCGTCCCCAGAGCCGCGGCGGAAAAGGACGCATCGACATCCGGACCACGACCCGCAACGGCCCCGTCGTCGGCATCTGCTGCGTCCGCGCCACGGACAGCATCGTGTTCGTCAGCCAGAAGGGAATGATCGTCCGGGTGGCCGCTGAGGACATCTCCCGGATCGGGCGCAACACGCAGGGCGTTCGCCTCGTGAACCTCAAGGACGGGGACCGCCTGATTGCCGCGGCCCCGATGGTGGAGACCGACGATCCCACCGGCGACGCCCAGACCTCGTGAGCCGGCGCCGGCCCCCGCCCATCTCTTTCACGGGAGTTGGTATCCTCTTGTTGGAGCGTTGACGAAGGTGGAGCGACACCATGCCTTTGCAGGAATGGTCCGAATCGACACTGATCGCGGAGATGAGCGACGAACCGGATTTCTCCGAAGACTTCGACGCGCTGATGGCGCGGCTCAGCGCCGGCGACTCGATCCCGGACGTCATCGTCAACCTCATGGGCGTCACCAAGCTGAACTCATCAAACCTCTCCCAGCTGCTGCGGCTGCGCAAGACGCTCCTGTCGAAGCAGCGACGGCTGCGTGTCTGCTCGGTCGGCGATACAGTCTGGTCGGTGTTCATCGTGACCGGGCTCGAGAAGCTCTTCGAGTTCACGGACGACGTCACGACCGCGCTGGCGTCGCTCCAGATCGAGTCGAAGCCGAGCCGGTAGGTGTCGAGGGCCTACCATTGACCTGACCGGCCGGGAAACCCCATGCTTTCAATTCGCCGACCCCAGCACGAGGCGCGCGTCGAGATCATGCCGCTGATTGACGTGATCTTCCTGCTGCTCACGTTTTTCATCTACGCGATGGTCCTGATGGTCCGGGCCGAGCTGCTCCCGGTCGAGATGCACTCCTTCAGCTCCGGGGAGCCGGCCCGGGTGCCGCCGGCGGTGGCGATCACCATCGACCGTCACGGCACGCTCTTTCTCAACCGTGAGCGGGTCGCGATGGAGTCGATCCTGAAACGACTTGCGTCCGTCAAGGCCGCGGAACCGGAGACGATCGTGTACATCGCGTCCGAGACCACGGGCACGAAGGACCGGCTGCCCGTCTTTCTCGATCTCTATGACGAGCTGGCCCACGCGGGTCTGGAGATCAAGCTGGTCGGAAGCCCGGAGCCGTGAGATGGAGAAGCCCCGCGCTTCAACCCTGGTGCTGATCGGCCTGATTCTGTCGCTGGTTCTCCACGCGATGGTGATCCTGCCGGCGATGGTGGCCGTGATGAAGTCCGAGACCAGGACGCGGGAGATCGTGAAGGCGAGGTTCGAGCCTGAGGCCTTCCGCGACCACGAGAAGCTGCCCGCCGACCTGGTTCGCCTCGGCATCGATGAGTCCGAAGCCTCCACCATGACGTGGATCGGCTACGAAGAGTACGAGCAACACATGGCCGCCCTGTCGGAGGTCGAGCAGGCCGCGTTCCAGACGGAGCCGACGGGCGCGGAGCCGGCCCAAGCGACGGCCGGCCCGTCGCCGCTGCCCGACGACGCCATGGCCCGGGCCGCCCAACCGATCGAAGCCCTGTCGCCCACCGACCAGCCGCAGCCGCCGACGGCGCCCGATCCGTTCGACGACCTTGAGACGTGGCTGAAGGGCGTCGAGGGCCCCGGCCCGCCGGTGGGTGACCCGGTCAATCCGCAGGCTCGGCCCCGGGCGTTGGAGGACATGCTCGATCAGCTCGAGCAGATGATGCCGCAGCCGGAGCCCCAATCGCCCGACCGGGAAGCTGAGAAGGCGAAGCAGCCCCAACAACCACCGCAGCCGCCCCAGCCCGCGGTTCCCGTGCCGGCGCAGCCGCAGGAGCCCGCGCCGCCAAAGCCGGTCCCGTCCGGCAAGCCGGGCGAGCAGGCCGACCAGGAGTCCGACGCCACCTCGACACTCGAGGTCTCGATGGAGCAGTTGACGCTCGGCCGGCCGCTGGCGGCGAAGGGACTGCGGATCAAGCCGCGAAAGCCGGTGTTCACCACGCTGACGCTGCTGACCGCGGCCCCCGCCGACCCGAAGGCGGAGCTTCGCTTTCGCCGTGACGGCAAGCCAGCCCTGGTGCGGCTGCTGCAGAGCTCCGGCGATCCGCGAATCGACGAGGCGGTTCTGAACAGCCTCTACCGATGGCGTGCGGCCGGCAAGGAGCTCGGTGAGCTGAAGCCGGGCCAGACGATACCCGTCCGGATCCGGATCATGCTCTCATCCGGACGCTAGTGGTCTGCGTCAGAGGAAGCTTCGGACTACGAGGCCCCCTCCAGCCGCTCCTTCCACGTCTGCAGCCTTGCGTAGTCGGTGAGCACGTAGCTGAGCGGCGTGACCGTGACGCACCGCTCGAAGAGCGCCTCGACGTCGGTGTCCGGGGCGGTGTGCGTGAATTCCAGGGCGCTGCCGACGGCCCAGTAATACACCTGCCCGAACGGGCTCTCACGCCGCTCGTGGCTGTCGGTGCCGGGAGCGATGTTCATCTCGACGACGCGGACCGCGGGCATGGGACCGTCGTCCGACTCCGTGCGGGGAACGTTGATATTCACCATGTCGTGCGGATCGAGCCCGCCCTCGGAGTCGAGGATGCGATCGATGACGGTACGCGCGATCCGGGCCGCCCGGTCGTAACGGGTCTGGGCGGCATCACCGATGTGCAGGCTGACGGCGATGGCGGGCACGCCCAGGAACGCCGACTCCATGGCGGCCCCCACCGTCCCCGAATAGAGGATGTGGATTCCGACGTTCGCTCCGCAGTTCATCCCGCTGATGGTCAGGTCCGCCTTGGCGTTCTCCCCGAAACGCTGCGTCCACAGCGTGCGCAGGGCGAGCTTGACGCAGTCCGCGGGACGGCCCTCGACGCCGATGCCCTTCATCCGGTCGTTGACCTTCACCTCCGCCGTCATGAGCGGCTCGCTGAAGGTGATGCCGTGGCTCGCCGCGGACTGCGCCGAGAGCGGCGCGACGGGCAAGACCTCGCCGAGCCCCTGCAGAGCGTCGTACAGGGCGGCGATGCCGGGTGAGTCGATGCCGTCGTCATTGGTGAGAAGAATCCGCATGGCTCGCTAGACTGACGGCGGATGGTAACACGGACCGACTACATTCTCGATCGCGAATCGGTGCGCGCCGTGGATCGCGCGGCGATCGAGGAGTTCGGCATCCCCGGCATCGTGCTCATGGAGAATGCGGCCCGCGGCCTGGCCGCGGAGGCCCTCCGTATGCTCGAAGACGCCCGGGAGCAGCCCTCGGCGCTGATCGTCTGCGGATCGGGCAACAACGGAGGTGACGGCTATGCCCTGGGCCGGCACCTGCACAACGGGGGGGTTAGTGTGACGCTGGCCTCGCTCGGCGAGCCGCGGCCGGGCACCGACGCGGCGATCAACCGTGCCATCTGCGGTCGAATGAAGCTCCGCGGAGTCGACGCGGTTTCCATGACCGAGCACGCCCGGAGCAGCCTCGTCGTCGACGCGATCTTCGGGACCGGCCTCGACCGGCCGGTGCGGGATGAGGCGGCGCGGATCATCGACCTGATCAACGCGAGCGGCCGTCCCGTCCTCGCCGTTGACGTGCCCTCGGGCCTCGACTGCGACACGGGGCAGCCGCTGGGCACGGCGGTGCGGGCCACACGCACCGTGACCTTCGTGGCCCGCAAGCCCGCCATGACGATCCCCGCCGCCCGGCCCTTCGTCGGGGAGGTCGTGGTCGCCGACATCGGCGCCCCCATCGAGCTCGTCGCCCGATTCGGCCGCAAGGCGACCCAACCATGATCGTTTGGCCACGATGCGACCCCCGCGCACCGATAGAAGGAACGCCCCCCGCCCATCCGGTGTCCTAACCCCCAACCCCTGACCCTCAACCCCCAACCCCCCTTCATGTACCACGCCCTGCTCACGAACCGCTATCTCACCTCGCGTGTGATCCCGCTCATCGCGGTGGCGGCGGTGGCGCTGTGCGTGGCCCTGGTGATCATCGTGGTCTCGGTGATGACCGGATTCCTGGACATGGTCCGCTCCTCGGGGCGGACGCTCATGGGCGACGTGATCATCGCCTACCCGGTCAACGGCATCCCGTACTACGACCGGCTCATCGACCGAGTTGAGCGGCTTCCTGAGGCGGCGGCGGCGACACCGGTGATCGACAGCTGGGGCCTCCTGAAGATGCCCTACCCCGACGGTCCCAACAAGGAGACCGAGACCGTCCAGATGTGGGGTATCGAACCGGCGAGCTTCGCGCGGGTGACCGGCTACGCCCAGACCCTGTACTGGCGGCCGCACACGACCGAGGAGCTCTCCGAGATGATGGAGGACGATCCTCGTCGCATTCTCAACGAGCTGCGCCCGGGCGAGGAGGTGACCACGGCCGGGCTGCTTCACGATGACGGGCTGAGACTGCAGCACAGCCCCACGGGCCGGCAGGGCATCGTGCTGGGCATTCATGTCTCGGCGGGCAACGACCGTCAGTCCGACGGCTCGATCCGGCCCATGGGCAACAACCACTGGTGGATGCCGCGGTACGAGGTGACGCTGACCACGTTGCCCACGGACATCAGCGGCGGCCTTCTGGAGCCGGAGAGCTACATTTTCCCCGTCGTCAACGAGTTCTTCTCCGGCGTCTTTCTCATCGACGACAAACGCGTGATGATCCCCCTGAGCATTGCGCAGCAGATGCTGCACCTGGACGCGGAGGACGTCGTCGATGAGCTGGATATCGACGAGCAGACGGGTCAGCCGCGGGTGATCGGCGTGGACCCACCGCGGGCCACGATGGTGCTGGTGCGCGCCGTCGACGGCGTGACCCCTGCCGAGCTGCTGGAGCCGGTGATCGGGGCCTACGACGACTTCCGGCAGGCGCTCGCCGACGATGAGGCAACTGTCGTGCTGCCGCCCCCGCGCGGACTGGGTCTGTCCATCAAGACCTGGGAGCAGCAGCAGGCGCAGTTCATCGACCCGATCGAGAAGGAGCGGGAGCTGATGCGAACGCTGTTCTCGCTCGTGTACCTCGTGTGCGCGGGGCTGGTCCTGTCGATCTTCTGGGCGATCGTGTACGAGAAGACCCGCGACATCGGGATCCTCCGATCGATCGGGGCCTCGCGGATCGGGATCTCGTGGATCTTCCTGCGGTACGGGCTCGTCGTCGGCGCCGCCGGCGCGGTGGTCGGTCTCGGGCTCGCCTACCTGGTGGTTCGGAATATCAATGCGATCCATCGGGCGCTGGCCGAGCCGCCGATCCTGCTGGCGGTGGCCACGGGCATCGTCGGTCTCGCGGCGGCCGCGGTCACCGTGGTCCGCGGCCGCAGCGGCCGGCTCCTGCCGATCGTGCTGGGGACCCTGGTCACGGCCACCCTGGCGGGGATGACCGGCCTCATCGTGCTCGTGCAGCGTGTCGGCGGCATCGTCATCTGGGATCCGTCGGTGTATTACTTCACGGACATCCCCAGCCGTATGGATCTCCAGACGGCACTGTTCACGATGATCGGCGCGGTCTTGTTCTCGCTGCTGGGGGCGTTTCTGCCCGCGGCCAAGGCAGCGGATACGGATCCGGTCAAGGCGTTGCGGTATGAGTGAATCGGCGGTGCAGACGGCCAGTGTGGATCAGCAGTCGACCGGCGGCGTGTCGGCCCCCCCGCTGCTGCTGGGCGAGAGTCTCTGCAAGACCTACCGGCTCGGCCGGGTGGACGTGCCGGTCCTCAAGGGCACGACCCTGCGGGTCGTGGACGGCGAGTGGGTGGCGGTGCTGGGCGCTTCCGGGTCGGGCAAGAGCACCCTGCTTCACCTGCTGGGCGACCTCGATCAGCCCGATCCCGGGGCGGGGAGCGTCGTCTTCGAGGGCCGGCCGCTGAGCACGCTCTCTCGATCGGCGCGCAACCACTATCGCAACCGCTCGGTCGGCTTCGTGTTCCAGTTCTATCACCTGCTGCCGGAGCTCAACGTGGTCGAGAATACGCTGCTGCCGGCCCTGGTCGGCATGCACCGGTGGACGTACTACGGCGCGATCGGCCGTCTTCGCCGCAAGGCGAGCGAGCTGCTGGGTTCGTTCGGGCTGGGCCAGCGTCTTCGCCACCGGCCGCGCGAGCTCTCCGGCGGCGAGCGTCAGCGGGTGGCGATCGCCCGCGCGCTCATGAACGACCCCCGGGTGCTGCTGGCCGACGAGCCGACGGGTAACCTCGACGAGAAGACCGGCAACGAGATCCTCGACCTGATCGCAGCCCAGCACGGCAACGGCTTGACCATCGTCATGGTCACCCACGACCCCGCCATCGCCGCCCGCGCCGACCGCATCGTCCGTCTGCACGACGGCCGCATCGTCGACGGTCGCTGACGCCGATCGCTGCGCGGTGACGCCGTGGATCAGGGGTTGGCGACGCCGAACGTATCGCCCCGGGCGAGGTCGCCCGTCTCCAGGCCGAGCATGAACCAGCGCATACGCTGCCGGGAGCTGCCGTGGGTGAACGAGTCGGGTACGACCCGGCCCCGGGTCTGCGTCTGGATGCGGTCGTCACCAACCGCGGCCGCCGCGCCCAGGGCCTCCTCGATGTCGCCGGGCTCGAGGATCTGCCACGACCGATCCGCGTGGTGAGCCCACACGCCGGCCAGGAAGTCCGCCTGGAGCTCGAGCCGCACCGAGAGATCGTTGTATTGCGTCTGGCTCACGCGACCCCGCTGCGCGTGCACGCGCTCGGTCAGCCCGAGGAGCTTCTGCACGTGATGACCGACCTCGTGGGCGATGACGTAGGCCTGGGCGAAATCGCCGGGCGCGTTGAAGCGGCGGCCGAGCTCCTCGAAGAAGGCGAGGTCGATGTAGACCTTCTCATCGGGCGGGCAGTAGAACGGTCCGGAGGCGGCGCTCGCGAAGCCGCAGGCTGACCGCACCTGGTCGGTGAACAGGATCAGCTTCGGGTCCCGGTACGACTGGCCGCGCGCGGCGAAGATCCGGTCCCAGACGTCCTCGGTGTCGGCGAGCACGACCGAGACGAACTGCGCCAGCTCCTGCTCCTGACGGCTCTGCGGTGCGGCGGGGCCGGCCGGAGCCGAGCCGAGACCGGTGTTCAATCCGCTCAGCAGCGCCTGGGGGTTGCCTCCCAGCAGCACGACGACCAGGATGATCAGCAGCAGGCCGACGCCGCCGCCGACGGCGACCCTCGGTCCGCGGGCGCGGCGGCGATCCTCGATGTTGCGACTCTGACGACGGCCTTTCCAGCGCACGGGCTCACCCTCCGGTGTCGACGCCGCAGCGCCGCGGTGCAGGACCGTCCATTGTCACCTGACGGAGCCGGGTTCTCAAGGGGTCCTGCGATCAATCGTTCACCGTGTAGTACCGCGTGAACGTATCGAGCAGGGCGGGGACGGGAACGCCGTAGTGATCGGCCAGCGCCGGTTCCCAGTCGGCGCCGTCCTTGACCGCGTTGACCCACGCCCGAAACGCGGGTGAGCGCTGGGTGATCATCAGCTCGACCAGCAGCGACCCCACCGCCGGGCCCGCCGCGCCAGGCCCCGGCCAGCCCTCGGCGTAGGTGGCGACGCAGATCGCCGCGACATCCCCTCCCGATCGTATGAACTCCAGGCCCCGCTGCCGTTGCCGATCGGCGGCGGGCCCCGGCGCTATGATCGCCGCCACGTGCGCCGCGAGACCCTCGTTGGCCCACGGCGGCAGCCGGCGGGGCGTGCGGTGACGGTGCATGAAGCCGTGCACCGCCGCGCGGGCGGTCGCGGCACGAAACGCTTCGCTCTCGACATCGCCCGTCAGATTGATGAAGACCTTCGGTCCGATCGGATGGCAGATGCCCATCGTGGACCTGGGGACGAGCTGATCGAACGACTCGGCCTCCACCAGCCGGAACCGGTCCGGGTCGGCGATGTAGAGAACGACCGCTCGGCCGCCGAACACGCTATCGGCCTCGTCGAGCCAGAAGAGATCGGCCAGGTGGTCATACACCGTCTCCAGCCGCGTGGCCAGCCGTGCCCGATCCAAGGCGGACAGATCGGCATAGACGAGAAAGTGAGCCGTCTCGAGGGGGTCGAGCTGAAGGCCACCGTCGCGCAGAATCTGCGTGGCCTCCTGCTTGAGGCTCTCGACCGCCGTGGCCTCATCGGCGGCAGGCCATGGCTCGGCGGGCCAGACGCCCGCCTCGGGGCTTCGCGTCTCAAGCCGCTGGCTCTCCACCGCCCGCTCGAGCTCTTGGCGAAGTCGATGAATCTGCTGCGCTGTTCCGCGCGCGGAATCGATTGCATCTGTCACGGTCTCGTCGAGACGCAGGGCGCGGCGGAAGGCCCTCTCGGCCCACGGTTCGCCGTTCTCCATGAGCATCAGAACACCACCGAGGTCCACCCATTGACCCGCATCGTTGGGATCCATGACCTGCACATACAGACGCCACGCATCCCGAACGTTCACCTCCGTCCACAGGCGACGGCCGAAAGACCCGTCGAACCCCTCGGCATCCCAGGACGTCATGTTTCCCACCACCTGCACGCCGTCGGCAAGCTGAAAACGCACGAATTGCGGCTCGGCCAGCGGTCCCGCCGCCAGCATCGCAACACCCGCCAAAATGGCACCTTTAAGAAAAGTCACAGTGTGAACGGCATATTCGACGACGCGAACATGCGCTGGCAGGCCGAATTTGTCATCCCCGGCTTTCTCATCGCCGAATAAAATGGTATCGGAATTGCGGCCGTTACCTCCCGGGCAGCCTTCCCGTTGAAGGCGAGTTTTCGCGACCCTAGAGTGTCTTGCGACCCGCGGTTTCACCTGGAGTCCTGCGATGTTTGAACGCCTTACCGACCGGGCTCGAAAAGTCATGGCCCTGGCCAACCAGGAGGCACAGCGGTTCAACCACGAGTACATCGGGACCGAGCACATCCTGCTCGGTCTGGTGAAAGAGGGCTCCGGTGTCGGCGCGAACGTTCTGAAGAATCTCGACATCGATCTGCGCAAGGTTCGCCTCGAGGTCGAGAAGCTCGTCAAGTCCGGTCCCGACATGGTGACCATGGGCAAGCTCCCGCAGACGCCCCGCGCCAAGAAGGTGATCGAGTACGCGATCGAGGAAGCGCGCAACCTCAACCACAATTACGTCGGCACCGAGCATCTGCTGCTCGGCCTGCTCCGCGAGCACGACGGCGTCGCCGCCCAGGTGCTCATGAACCTCGGGCTCAAGCTGGAGGAGGTCCGCGAGGAGGTGCTCAACCTGCTCGGGGCCGGCGTCGAGAGCGAAGAAGCCGCCGAGTCGCTGGAGCCCTCGAGCGAGCCGACGTCGACCCGCCGCGGCAAGAGCAAGACTCCGGCCCTCGACAGCTTCGGCCGGGATCTCACCGAGCTCGCTCGCAACAACGAGCTGGATCCCGTGATCGGTCGCGAGAACGAGATCGAGCGTCTGGTGCAGGTGCTGTGCCGCCGCACCAAGAACAACCCCGTGCTCCTCGGCGAGGCCGGCGTCGGCAAGACCGCCATCGTCGAGGGCCTCGCCCAGAAGATCGTCTCCCAGGAGGTTCCGGACCTGCTCTACGATCGGCGGCTGGTCGTGCTCGACCTGGCCATGATGGTGGCGGGAACGAAATACCGGGGCCAGTTCGAGGAGCGCATCAAGGCGGTCATGAACGAGGTCCGCCGGGCGAAGAACGTCATCCTGTTCATCGACGAGCTGCACACGCTGGTCGGGGCCGGCGGCGCCGAGGGCGCCATCGACGCCTCCAACGTGCTCAAGCCGGCCCTCTCACGCGGCGAGATCCAGTGCATCGGGGCCACGACATTCGACGAGTACCGCAAGTACGTCGAGAAGGACTCCGCCCTGGAGCGGCGTTTCCAGTCGATCCCCGTGGAGCCGCCCAACGCCGATCAGACCCTCGAGATTCTCAAGGGCCTCCGCGAGCGCTACGCCGAGCACCACCGCGTCCAGATCACCGACGACGCCCTTCGCAGTGCCGTCGAGCTGTCGGGCCGGTACATCACGGGCCGCGTGCAGCCTGACAAGTCGATCGACGTCATTGACGAAGCGGGCGCGCGGGTGCGGCTCAAGTCCATGACAAAGCCGCCGGACCTCGCCGAGATCGAGGAGCAGATCGAGCTGCTGTCCATCGAGAAGGACGAAGCGGTCAAGAACGCCGACTACGAGAAGGCGGCGGAGCTCCGCGACAAGGCCGAGAAGCTCCGCAAGGAGAAGGACAGAATCCAGCAGGAGTGGCGCAAGAAGACCAACGAGATCGACGGTGTCGTCGACGACGAGGTTATTGCCGAGGTCGTCTCCAAGATGACCGGCGTGCCGCTGACCCGGCTGGAGAAGGAGGAGTCCGAGCGGCTGCTCCAGCTCGAAGCCGAGCTGCACAAGACCGTCGTCAGCCAGCACGAAGCGGTCAAGTCGGTCTCCCGCGCCATCCGCAAGGCCCGCAGCGGTCTCAAGGACCCGCGGCGGCCGATGGGCTCGTTCATCTTCGTCGGCCCCTCCGGCGTGGGAAAGACCCTGCTCGCCAAGGCGCTGGCGGAGTTCATGTTCGGCGACCCGGACGCGCTGGTGTACCTCGACATGTCGGAGTACATGGAGAAGCACAACGTCTCGCGGCTCATCGGCGCGCCGCCCGGCTACGTCGGCTACGAGGAAGGCGGCCAGCTCACCGAGCGCATCCGGCGCCGCCCGTACGCGGTCGTGCTGCTGGACGAGGTCGAGAAGGCGCACCCGGACGTCTTCAACATGCTGCTTCAGATCATGGAGGAGGGTCGTCTCACCGACTCGTTCGGCCGCCACGTCGACTTCAAGAACGTCATCCTGATCATGACCTCGAATATCGGCGCCGACCTGATCAAGGGTGGCCAGCAGTTCGGATTCGGCAAGCGTGACGACGTGCAGGACTACGACAAGATCAAGAAGACCCTCATGGCGGAGTGCGAGAAGTACTTCCGCCCGGAGTTCATGAACCGGCTCGACGAGGTCATCGTGTTCCAGGCGCTCGTGAAGGACGACCTGTACGAGATCATCGAGATCGAGCTCTCGAAGGTGCGGGAGCGGCTCCAATCCAAGGGGCTGCAGCTGGAGTTGGACCAGGACGCCAAGGACTTCCTGATCGACAAGGGCTTCAACCCCGACTTCGGTGCGCGACCCCTGCGGCGGGCCATCTCCAGCTACGTGGAGGACCCGCTGGCGGAGGCCCTGCTCGCCGGCGATTACAAGGCCGACATGCTGATCCTCGTGTCCCGCAAGGAGGACGCCGAGAACCTCTTCTTCGAGTCCCAGCCGCTGCCCAAGGACGAGCAGGAGGGCGACGACGACGACGGCGGCGGGCCGGACAAGCCCAGCCCCGACGACAAGCCCAAGCAGACCGCCAAGTCGGCCAAATAGGCCCCGCCCCGGAACCGCGTCAACTCCCAAGACCCCCCCCTTCGGGGGGTTTTTTGTGCACCCGCCCAGGGCCGCCGGATCGAATCCGGTGGCCCGCACGAAAGCGAGTGTCGGCCCGGAGGACCGTACGGAGCGCGTCGTTGTGCGCCCGCTCAGGGCCGCCGGATCGAATCCGGCGGCCCGTACGAAAGCGAGTGTCGGCCCGGCGGG
>JBFGEG010000015.1:0-47570 GCA_041580235.1 Phycisphaerales bacterium | reverse complement strand
GTACGGACCGCCGGATTCGATCCGCCGGTCCTGAGCGGGCGTGCAAGGCTGAGCGCTCCGTACGGCCCTCCGGGCCGACACTCGCTCCGGTACGGACCGCCGGATTCGATCCGCCGGTCCTGAGCGGGCGTGCAAGGCTGAGCGCTCCGTACGGCCCTCCGGGCCGACACTCGCTCCTGTAGGCACAACCACGCGTGCTCTCAGTCTGATTCCTGCTCTACCGCTCCGTCAGTCGGTAGATGCGGCCCTGGCCGCCGCCGCTGCCGTTCAGCTCGTCGAAGGCGCACAGGTACAGCTCGCCGTGCCGGTCCTCGCCGAACGAGCTGAGGTACAACCGGGGCGGGCCGGAGAAGATCTCGCGATGCTCCAGGACCTTGCCGCCGGCGTGACGCAACGCCCAGATGCGGCCGGTGACGTAGTCGCCGTAGATGTACGCGCCGTACAGGCCGGGCAGCAGCGTCCCGCGGTAGACGTAGCCGCCGGTCACCGACAGCCCGACGACCTCACGCCCCCGGCGCTGCGGGTACTCCACCACGGGATCGATGAGCGGGTCGGGCGAGGTCCCTTCCCGGAAGGGGTGGGTGCCCTCTCGGATCCGCCACCCGTAGTTGCCGCCCTTGACGATGAGATCGATCTCCTCCCACGCGTTCTGCCCGACGTCGCCCGCCCACAGTTCGCCCGTCTCGCGATCGAAGCTCATCCGCCAGACGTTACGAAGACCGTACGCCCAGATCTCCCCCCGCGCGCCGGGCCGCCCGACGAAGGGGTTGTCGGGGGGCACCCGGTAGGGCCGGCCTTGCTCCCGGCCGTCGACGTCGATCCGGAGGATCGTGCCCAGCAGCGTCGCGAGGTCCTGTGCATGGTTTCTCGGATCGGCCGCGGCCCCGCCGTCGCCCAGGCTCAGATACAGAAAGCCCTCGGGGCCGAACAGCACCGTGGCCCCGTTGTGATTGCCCCACGGCTGGTCCACCTCGAGGATCACCGTCTCGCTGCCCGGCTCGGCCCGATCGGGATCGTCGCCGCTGACCGCGAAGCTGGACAGCACGCCACGACGCGGCTCGGAAGCGGTGTAGTACACGTAGAAGCGGCCGTTGTCAGCGTAACGGGGGTGAAAGGCCAGCGCCAGCAGCCCCTCCTCGTTGTGCCTCGATCGAACCTGCTCGCGGATGTCGAGAAAGACGCCGGCCGTCTCCACGTCCGGCCGGTTCTCGAAGACGCGGATCCGTCCGGCCTGCTCGATCACAAAGAGCCGATCGTCACCGGCGTGCGTGATCCAGACCGGGCGGCGGAACGCCAGCCGGGGGAACGCTCGCGCCGCGGTCACCTCCGGCAGCGTGCCCGCCGGGACCACCGGCGAAGCGGGCCGCGACACCTCCCGCGGCTCGTCACCGCCCATGCATCCGCTCGACAGTGCCAGGGACAGGCCGATGATGACGACCACGCGCGCGGGTCCGTTGATAGTCATGGGATGATCTTAGGTCCTGTCAGCGAGGCGGGTCGCGGAAGCGATCGATGCGGAGGGTGCCGTCGCGGTCGATCTCGACCCGGCACGCGCCGTCACGGGCGGTCACGAGACGCTCGGCGCCGCGGAGCACCCGATCCCAGTCGTCGCGTGTGCGTCGCCATCGCGTCGGGCCCGTCGACTGCAGGACGACCCGGGGCTCCAGCGCGCCCACGAACGACTCGGCCCGCGCATGATGGCTGCCATGGTGGGCAAGCTCGAGAACATCGATCGCCGCCGGACCCGCCCCCGGCGCCGACAACAGCGCCGATGCGCCGAGCGTCTCCATCGCCTGCTGCTGAATGTCGCCGCACAGCAGGACGCTCCGCCCGGCGACGTCGATGCGAATGACCATGGAGCCGTCGTTGACCTCGTCGAACACCGCGGCGCGGCCGGGATGAAGCCACGTCCACCGGCACGATCCGTACTGACGCCGGTCGCCGGCAGCCACGCTGCGCACGGGAACCATGCGGCGGGTCAGCTCGTCGAGCAGGTAGCGCACCGGTCCCGCGGGCTCGCTCTCACCATCGCGGATGAGCTGCGGCGTGACGAGGATCGTCGTTACGGCGAACGCGTCGACGATCTCCAGCACTGCGGAATAGTGATCGAGGTTCGGGTGGCTGATGACCAGGGCGTCGATCCGGCGCAGACCGAGACGTCGCAGCGCCGGCACCACCAGACGGCGTCCCGCGTCGAGATTGCTCGATCCCGCGTCGAAGATCACGTTGCTTGCTCCGCTTCTGAGCAGGTAGCACGATCCGTCACCGACGGCCAGCATGTCGACCCGCAGGGCCGCGGGTTGCGGCGCCAGGAGCGGCCACGAGAGCCAGGCCACCAGCGCGAAACCGGCCAGGCGGATCGTCCACCGGCCGCGGCGGGTGCCCCAGAATCCCCAGATGCGACCGCCGAGCACCGCCCACATGCACACCCAGGCGATCGCGGCCAGCGACCACGCGGCGGGCGCGTGCGCGACGTGAATGATCGAGCCGGGAACGGCATCCATGGCCGCGACCACCGCCAGCAGCACGTCGGCCCCCAGCGCCAGCGGAACGGCCAGGAGCAGGGCGGCGCTGGGCAGCAGGGCGGCCAGCACCATCTTGACGTACCCCACCGCCAGCACCGCCGCCACCAGCGGCAGCACGATCACGCTGAACGGAGCGGCGAGCGGCCACAAGACGCCCCAGTGGTGCAGCGAGATGGGCGTGGCCACCGCCCACGCCGTCAGCGCTGCCGCGCAGGCGGTCCGCAGCCACTGGCCGACCATCTCCGCCGACGAGGCGGCAAAGGCATCGGGGCGGCCGAAGCAGCGGGCCCGCACGAGCGGCGCCAGGTGGATCAGACCCAGCACCACGCCGTAGCTGAGCTGAAAGCCGGGCGTGAACAGCTCGTCGGGCCGCCACAGCAGCAGACCGATCCCGCTGGCCGACACCAGCCCGCCCACCCGCAGGCGGCGTCCCGCCGCCAGCCCCAGGCAGGCGGCCATGGTCATGATGCCCGCGCGAAGAACCGGCATTCGCACCTCCACCACCACCAGGTACGTCGCGACCACGGCGATGACCAGCCAGCCGTGCCACCGCCGGTGCCGCCCGCCGAGACGCGTGAGAAACAGCACGAAGCCCGCCATCACGCCGAGGTGCAGGCCCGATATGGCCAGGAAGTGGGCCAGACCCGCGCGGCGGAACGACTCGCCGACGCCGTCGAGCTGGGGTCCGCGCCGGCCCAGCAGCAGCGCCGACAGCAGGGCGTCTCGCGGCCGCCGGTCCGCGTCCGGCAGGTCCGACAGCAGCCAGCTCTGCGCGCGGCGACGAAGGTCGTGACGCAGACGCGGCCAGGCCCCGGCCAGCGCGCCGCGTCGGGCGTGGGCGATCACGAGCAGGTCGCGTCGGGGAACGCTCAGCGTGCCCGCCCGACCGCGGCTCCTCGCGTGACGCCGGTAGTCGAGCTCGCCCGGATTGCCCGGCGGCGCGGGCGGGTGGAGCATGCCAAGGGCCTCCACACGATCGCCGGCGCGAAAGGGCGCAACGGTCTCCCCGACCCGCACGAGTACCGTCCCGCTCACCGGCACCGTGGTGCCGTCCCGCTCCAGAAGCGCGGTCACCCGCAGATCGAAATACGTCGCCGGCGGCCGGTGGCCGAAGACGGCCATCGACCCCGCGGCGCGGTCGCGCAGCACCGGCGGCTCGAGGGCCGTCCCCCGCACCCGGACGAGCCACGGCTCCCCTCCGAGCCACGCGGCCAGGTCATCGGGCGTCACCGTGTGGCGACGCAGATCCAGCCACATCGCCCCCAGGCACACCGCCGCGACGGCAATCAGCCCGTGCGACACCGCGTCGCGGCGGCACACGACGCGAGCCACCGACGCCCCCGCCAGCGCGATCGCGCCGGAGACCGCCCACGGCCACACGATGCCGCGACCCGACCCCACCCACGATCCCAGCGCGATCCCCACGGCCAGTGCGATGGCCAGCGGCGTCACCCGCTGCCGGGACACCGTCGTCTCAATAGTCGAAGCCGCGCCGTCCACTGACGGGCGAGTGTCTCATGGGTTCGCGGGCGGCTGCGTGGGGCTGCCAAAGTGCAGGGGGAGCTGGGCAGTGGCGAACGACGGCAGACCGTGTGCTGGACCCACGCGCCGGGACCCTGTCTTCCCTAATGGCTGAGCCCCGTGGCGGCGCGTCGTTGCCTGACCCGTGACGGCTGACCCCTGGCCCCTGGCCCCGGCCGAGGGCCCACCCCTCTCCAGCCGGCGATGCGGTCTCCGGAGACGCCGACGAGCCAGGCGAGGATGCAGGCCTGGTTCAGGAGGGTCGTTCGCCACACGCCGCACGCCAGCCATCGTCGCGCCGAGGTGATGACGGGCACTCCGGTGATCTCGATGCGGCCCCGCCGCCGCAGACGACGCACGAGCTCGAAGTCCTCCATGACCGCCGTGTCCGGGAAGCCGCCCAGGCCGCGGAAGGCTTCGGCCTTCATGAACAGTGCCTGGTCGCCGTAGGGCAGACCCAGCCGGCGCGAGCGCCAGTTCACGACGCGCTCGACCAACCGCAAGACACGGTGCGGAGCGTCGATCCGCAGCCGAAACGCGCCTGCCACGACGCCGGGTGTCGCCAGGACCGCGCTGACATGCTCGTCGAAGCCCACCGGCAGCCAGGTGTCGGCGTGCAGGAACAGCAGGACGTCTCCCGTGGCCAGTGCCGCCCCGCGGTTCATCTGCGGTCCCCGGCCCGGGGCCGAGGTCTCGACCCGCGCGCCGTGGAGCCGGGCCGTGGCGACGGAGCCGTCACGGCTGCCGCCGTCGACGACGATGATCTCCCACGGCCTCGACGCCCGGGCTCGATCGATCGCCTCGCCGATCGCGCCCTGCTCGTCCAGGGCCGGGATGATGACCGAGATGCGCGGGCTCACGGCTGCTCGTTGAGGCTCCAGTCGTATTCGAGCCACTCGATCGTCGGCGTGCGGCCCTCGTCCAGCGCCGCCTTCAGGGCGGGTGCGTAGCCGGCAGCGTAGTCGAGCACCGAGCCCGACGACTGCTCGAAGTCCCCGCCGTACCAGTCGTACAGCCTCGTCAGGTACACCGTGTCAGCGGCATCGTCGAAGCGGAACCAGCGGTCGCTGCGGTGCGCGTCGGCCGTCTGCTGATCGAGCTGCGAGTCGAGGCGGGGCCCGGTGTACACCTCGCGGCGCAGCTTGGGGCAGCCCTCGGCCGCGCACACCAGGGCGAAGTGAATCCGCGGCTCGCTGAACTTCGGGCGGATCTGCTCGTGCTCGATCTCGTTGAGGCTCCAGATGTTGCCGCCCACGTTCCACCGCTTGTCGCCCCAGCGGTGAGCGCCGGGAATGTCCTTTATCGATTTCACCGGGTAGTAATCGAGGATGAGCCGCAGCGTGAAGGCGTTGTACGCGTTGATGAGCAGGGCGAGCTTCTCGTCCCGGCTCATGGCGTCAAAGGGAGCACCGGCCACGGCGGTGAGATACACCTGCAGCGCATCGGCGTCCTCGGCGAGGCCCTTGTAGTCCACGGCACCGTCGGCATCGACGTGCTTCTTGAGAAGCCCGTCGAGTACACCGTGGTCAAAGGTCGGCGACGCGGGCCCGTCGCTGTACGCCTCCGCCATGACCACCGGCGGCGGGCCAAGCGCATCGCGGATCGCATGACGCTTCAGCCAGACCCAGCCGGCCCCCGTCACGAACAGGACGGCAAGCGTGAGGGTGACCAGCGCCGCCCGGCGCCGCCCGCGGGCGTTGTGTGTTGCGTCGGGCTTCGCTTGAGACGCCTGCATCGGCTCATCCACCTGTGAATCGGTGTGTCGGGCCAGGATCCGGCGGGCCCGCCTCGTCACGTACACGATAGCGGCGACGGTGGCCAGGAGACCGACGCCGCGAAGAGACCACACCCCGATGCTCGGCGATCCGCGTCCCGAGACGGCGGCCAGGCCCTCGCCGCCCAGATGCCCCAGGTAGACGTACAGGCACGTTGCGGGCAGCATAAACACGGCGCTGGCAACCGCATAGGGCCGGAACCCGACCGCCGTCAGACCCAGAAAGTAGTTGAGCACGTTGAAGGGCACGACGGGCGTGAGGCGGAGCAGGGCCACGATCCGCCAGCCGCCCTCGCCGATGGCGCGGTCGATGGCGCCGAAACCCGGGCGCCCCTGGATCATCCGCGCCACCCGCGGCCGCGCGGCGTACCGCGCGATGAGAAAGGCCAGGATCGCCCCCAGCGTCGCACCGACGGCGACCACGACCACGCCGCGAACCGGGCCGAACAGCGCGCCGGCGCCCAGTGTGAGCACGGACCCCGGCACGAGCAGCACGACCGCAGCCGCGTAGAGCAACGCGTACGCCGCCGGGGCCCATGCTCCGAGGCGTTCGATCCGCACCTCGATCAAGTCCAGACCCCGGTCAACCGGCAGCACCCGTGCCATGACGGCAACCGCCAGCACGATCGCGATGACCGACAGCCAGGTCACGACTCGTGCATATCGATCGGCTGGGTCGCTCACTCCCACCTCTATCGGCCTGACTGCATGAGGACGTCAAATGCGGTGCACACCTGGTAGAACAGCACGAAGCGCGGCAGCGCCTTGCGGACGGCGGGTCGCTATCCTGTCGGCGGCACGCGTATGCATCGAATCCTTGGACAACCGAAGGCAATCGCGACGCTCACCGCCGGCCTCCGCAGCGGCCGGGTGCATCACGCCTGGATCTTCGCCGGGCCGCGCGGCGTGGGCAAGTTCACCACCGCGCTCGAGCTGGCCGGAATCCTGCTCGATCCGGCCGGTGAGAACCGCGACCCGCGTGGCGAGACGGCGTCACTCATCGAGACCGGCACGCACCCCGACCTGCACGTGATCCGCAAGGAGCTTGCGCTGTACTCCGGCGACGCGGCGTTGCGTGCGCGAAAGCTCCTGAACATCCCGATCGGCGTCCTTCGCGAGCACATGATCGGCGGCGACGTCGGCGGCAAGTTCATCGAGGCCCCCGCCTACAAGACGCCCGTGCTGGGCCACGGCAAGGTCTTTGTCGTCGATGAGGCGGAGCTGATCGATCAGACGGGCCAGAACGCACTGCTCAAGACGCTCGAGGAGCCGCCGCCGCGCACCTACATCATTTTGATCACGAACCGCCCGCAGAGGCTCCTGCCGACGGTGCACAGCCGGTGCCAGCACGCGGCGTTCGTGCCCCTGGACGACGAGACGATGGCCCGGTGGTTCGAGACCGCCGGCCTCGAGGTGGACGGCGAGCAGCAGGCCTGGATCACGAGCTACTGCGGTGGCTCGCCGGGCATGGCGCAGCTCGCGGCCCGCTACGGGTTTCACGGCTGGCAGAAGACCCTGGACCCGATGCTGGAGTCGCTGCAGCGCGGGCGGTTCCCCGCCCAGATGGGCGAGACGATGGCGGCCCTGATCGAGGCGTTCGCCGTGGCCTGGGTGAAGGAGCACGACAACGCGAGCAAGGACGCGGCCAACAAGGACGGGGCCCGGTTCCTGCTGTCGATGCTGGCGGCCTACGCGCGGGACAAGCTCGCCGACGCCGTACGTGAGGACAGCGAGCCCGCGGGCTGGCCGGCGGTCATCGACCTCGTGGGGGCCGCCGAGCAGCAGCTTCACGCCAACGTGAACCTCAAGCTCGTCCTGGAGAACCTCGTCGCGCAGTGGGCTCAGACCACCTCGGTCGCGGTCTGACTGCTCCAGCCTCGCCACGCCGTCGCCGTGCTCGCGCGGCCACAGACTCGGCCTTGCGGATCCCGGCGGCGAGACACGGCAATTCTCAGGTCTCGTCTGACGGCTCGGATTCGCTGGTCCGGATGAGACCGCCGATCGGCTCAACCTCGCGCCGCGCGACGATGAGCAGTCCCACGACGCCGGCGAGCACCATCAACGCGCTGAGCACCTGCCCGCGTGAGAGGTCACCCAGCGGCGTGGCCAGCAGGGCCACGCCCGCGTCGGGCTGCCGGAAACGCTCCGAGAGCATCCGCAGCACGCCGTAGCCCATCAGGAACCACGCGCCGACCACGCCGGGCTTGCGCGGGCCCCACCACGCGAGCACCAGGATCGCCAGGAGCAGCGGCCCGTCGGTGACCGCCTGCAGGATCTGCGACGGGTAATACGCCTCCAGCAACGGCCGCACGCTCTCGATCACCTGCTCGTTGCCGTCCTGGATGGCGGCGATGAGACGGTTGACGGTCACCTCCACGAAGACGTCGGCGTCGCCGTCGACGCCGCGGCGGGCGAGTGCATCGCGCCACTCGGCCGAGCTGAGACCGACCGACTGCACCGCGTCGGACAGCCGGGCCAGGTCTTCGCTGGACCACTCCCGGATCGCCTGCGGGTACTTGACGCTCCACCACGGCGGCTCGGCCTGCCGATCCGGCGGCAGGACACGGCCCCACAGCTCCGCGTTGACGAAGTTGGCGAGCCGCCCGAAGAAGAGCCCCGGCGGGCAGATCAGCGCCGACACGTCCAGGAGGTGCAGCTTGGACATGTGGTTCTTGACCGCGAAGATCCACAGCGCGGCGATCACCCCCAGTATGCCTCCGTGGCTCGCCATTCCCCCCTTGTTGATCTCGAGCAGGCCCCAGTAGGGGAACTTCGAGCCGAACGTGAGCAGCAGCTCCGGGTCGTAGAAGACGCAGTAGCCGAGCCGGCCGCCGATGAGCACGCCCACCAGGATGTAGATCATCATGTCCGGCACCATGCGGACGGGGATCGCGGTTCGGTGCGTGCGGGCCAGGCGGTCGACCATCAGCCACGCGACGGCGAAACCGGCCAGGTAGGCCAGCCCGTACCAGCGGAGACCGGCCAACGGCCAGCCGGCCGGGAACTTGATCGCAAACGGATCGAGCCCGTGGAGGTATGCTTCAGCCAGGACGATGAACATCACGGATCTTCCCTGTCAGGTTATCGGAAAACGGGCCCATCGGCCGTTCACATGAACCGCGATGACGTACACGCCCCCCGGCAACCCCCGGAGTTCGGCGGTGCCGGTGACGCCGCTGATCTGACCGCGGCCGTGCGCGCGCTGCTTGGAGGCCGAACGCTCACCGCGGCCGAGACCACCGTCGCCTTCGAGGCGATCATGAGCGGCCGGGCCCACGAGGGAGAGATCGGAGCGTTGCTGGCCCTGCTGGCGACGCGGGTCCCCACCGCCCAGGAGATCCTCGGAGCCGCCCGCGTCATGCGCGAGCACGTCGACCGCGTAGTTTCGCGGTGCGACCCGCTGCGCATCGTGGACACGGCGGGCACGGGCGGCGCTCCCAAGACCTTCAACGTTTCCACCGCCGCCGCGATCATCGCCGCCGCCGCGGCCGGCGGCGACGTGGCCGTCGCCAAGCACGGCAATCGGTCGCGGACGGGCCGGGGCTCGGCGGAGGTGCTCGCCCGGCTCGGCGTCAACGTCGATGCCGACCGCGCCACGCAGGCCCGATGCCTGGAGGAGGCGGGCATCTGCTTCTGCTTCGCCATTCACCATCACCCGGCGGCGAAGCACGCGATGCCGGTGCGTCTCGCCCTGGGCTTCCCGACCATCTTCAACCTGCTGGGGCCGCTGACCAACCCTGCCGGCGCCCGCCGGCAGCTCATGGGCGTCTACGGCCCGCAGTTCCTGGAGCCGATCGCCGACGCCCTGACCGCCCTGGACGTCGTGCGGGCGATGGTGGTCCACTCCGACGACGGGCTCGACGAGGTCTCGATCACCGCCCCCACCACGGTGATGCACGTGCGCGACGGCGCGGTCACCCGCGAGCGCATCGATCCGCGGGCCCTGGGCATCCGCGAGACGAGCCTCGAAACGCTGACGCCCGCCGATCTTGACCAGGCGACGGCGCTGGTCCGCGGGATCCTCGACGCCAGCGAGACCGGCCCCGCCCGCGACATGGCGCTGATCAACGCGGCGGCGACGCTGGTGGTGGCCGAGGTGACGCCGACGCTGGCCGAGGGCATGCCGCGGGCAGCGCAGGCGGTCGATTCCGGCGCCGCCGCCGCCACGCTCGCCAGGCTCATCGAGCTGTCGAACTAGTTCACCAGGATCATGGCCCGGTGCAGGATCACCTGGTCCTGGATGGGACCCGCCGAGCCTTCGGTGATCTCAACGGTGAGCACGGACCCGTGCAGCGGGACCCCGATCGTCACCACGGGCTGGGTGGCGTTGAGACGCTGGGAGTACACCTCCTGGTCGTCGCACCGGATGACGAGGTCGCAGTCGCCCCACGCTCGGGCCAGGGGTGGAAGCTCCGCTTCGGCGGAGAGCCAGGTCGCGCCGGCCGGAAGCACATAGTGCACGGTCACCGGGCCGCGGAACTGCACCCGCGAGAGCCCCAGCGACGCCTGATCGTCGAGGGAATGCGGCGCCGGCACGACGTAGCGGGTCGGCGGGCCCTTCACGCGTCGCGGCGACAGCCGGGCGAAGGGCACCATTCCCTGCTGGTCGAGCAGCACCGCCGCGACGCCTTCCGCCTCGATGCGCTTCGACTGCTCGTCGGAGAACGGCAGGCCCTCCAGGTGGAAGAAGCCGTCGTCACCCAGCGTCACCTCCTCGACGTCGTAGACGGTTCCGTCGATGAGCCACAGCCGGCGCCCGGCCGGCTTCTGCGCGGGCGTGACCATCCGCACGGCGGCCACCCGGTCCAGGGGCAGGTCGATCGTGTCGGGCCCGCCGGCGTCGCCGATGAGCGGCTCGATCGTGATCGGATCGCCCAGCGCCATCACGAACCCCTCCAGCCGATCGCCGTTGGCCAGCACCAGCACGTCCTGCTCGCTGGCGGCGGGGACCTCGGCCTCGATCACGAACGACACGGATTCGATGCGCTCCAGCGGCACCTTGAGGCGGCCCAGCCACGTGGACTGGTTCCACACGAGCACGCCGTCGGTCGGTCGCGCCCCTGACAGGGCCTCGCCGGGGAGCACCTGGCCATCGGCCAGCCGCAGCCAGGCCTGCCGGCCCGTGACCACCAGCGCGTCGGTGTTGAGCAGGCCCACGCAATCCGATCGCGGCAGGGTGACCCAGCCGGCATGGCCCTCGCGGTACACGAGACGGTGATGGTTGATCTCCGCGACCTCGACCTGCCGGATGGGTTCGCCGCGCCGGATGAGCAGAAAGTTACCGGACTCTGCGACAGCGGCTGGGGCCGCTCCCGTAAGAAGGGCGCCTCCGGAGCACAGCCAGGTGATGGCGAGCGATCGTTGTCTCATTACCTCTGGAAGATCGGCAGATATCGCTTGGGCATCTGAAGGATGATCAGCGACATCGCCGTTGCGTAGGCGCCGCCGGCGTGATGATCGAGCCATCCCCCGTTACTTGCCTGTTTCGCCAGCAGTTCGTCGCGGATCGCGGGCCACCAGCGCATCCAGTATTCGCCCCCGGCGAGGTACATGGCCTGCACGGCGTAATAGTGCCCGTAGTAGTAATGGGCCTGCCCGGCCGCGCGCCGGCCCGGCAGAGCGTTTCGGATGAGGTAGTCGAGGCCGCGTGTGATCGAGTCATCGGAGTACATGCCCGCGTAAAACAGGCTCGCCACCCCTCCCGCGGTCCGCGGCCATGCGGAGCCGCCTGCCTGGAGCATGTACTTGAAGCCGCCGTCGGGGTTCTGGCAGCGGTGGACGTACTCCACGGCACGATCGATCGTCTGCTTGGGGACCTTGATCCCGGCGTTGCGCGCCGAGCGCAGGGCCATGATCTGGCAGATCGTCACGCTGATATCGGCATCGTACGGGACGGGGTTGTAACGCCAACCTCCCTCGTCGTTCTGGGTGCCGATAATCAGGTCCACCGCTCTCACCAGCGCGTCACGCACTCGCTTGTCGGCGGGGTTCATGCCGTACACCTCGCCCAGGAACAGGGTCGCGAATCCGTGCCCGTACATCGGCCCGTGCGACGTGTCCGCCGCCAGCAGCCCGGTCTCGGTGGAGTGCTCCAGGACGAACTCGAGCGCGCGGGCCACCTGCTGGCCGTATTCACCGCGGCCCGGAAGATGCCCGTCGGCCATGTACGCCAGGGCGCAGAGGGCGGTGATGCCCACGTGCTTGCCGTAACGGCCCCGGCCGCGATCGCCGACCGAGCCGTCGAGGTTCTGCTGTCCCTTGAGGTACGCGAAGCCGCGGGCGACCGCGTCGGAGAGAGCATCGTTCATCTCGCCGACGGTCGGGTTGTTCTGGGCGCTTCGGGTGCCGTTCTCGACGACCGGCGGCACGGGCTCCGCCGCGGCCGGCGGCTCCTCCGTCGTCGCCGGCGGCGGCGCGTCCTGGGCGAGCGCCGTCGTCCCGACGGCGAGCGTCAGAATCGTGCTGATCAAGAATCGAGTCATGATGAAGGCTCCGAAAGCACGCCGCGCGGACCGGACCGCGAAGCATGACACCGTCTCCGCAAACCCGCGCGATCTACGAGGACCCCTCCTCGGCGAGACGCTTGTAGTACTCTTCGGTCAGCTTCCGGTACAGGCCGGAGATGTAGCCGTTCTGCGCCTGCTCGAGCATCTCGCGGAGACGCGCCGGCAAATGGCCCCACTCCGATTCCGTCTCCTCGAGCATCGTGTTGATATCGCCCTCGCGCCCCGGAGGCGCATCGGCTCCCTCGCCGTTCTGCTCGCCGTCGGCGCGCTGCTGCGCGCCTTCGCCGGCCGTCTTCTTCGGCGACGGCTTGCTCTTGGAGCCCTGACCGCTTCCCGACTGGCTGCTCGACGAGGATGTCTGCTGCTTCGACGACATCTCCTTCGCGAGGTCGATGAGCTGGTCGAGCTTGGCCAGGACATCCTGCTGGACGCGCTGCGTACCCAGGCCGGAGTCGAGATCGATGTCCAGCAGGTTCGCGCTGAGCTCCATCTTCTCGAGGGCGATCATGAAGACGTCGCTGATCGCCTCGTCGCTCAGCCGGCGTTCCAGCTCCTCGCGGTTCTGCTGCGCCGCCTGGTCGGCCGCGTCGTCCGGGCCGGTCTCGAGGCCGAGCAGATCGTCGAGGCTCGGCCCCCGATCCTCGTCCTCAGCGGTTTCCTCGCCGGGGGCCGGTTCGGGGGCGTCGGGTGAGGCCGGAGGGGCCGCCTGCATCAGCAGGCCCAGGGCCAGGGCGCCGGCGGTCAATGGCATCACGATGAGGCTCATGGGTGATCCTATCCGTCCGGTGTCGGGGGCGGGGGCGCGTCCCCCTGGAGGCTCTCGGCCATCTGGCGGCCGAGATCCAGAAGCTCACGCTGCTCCTCACCGAGCTCCGCGAGACGCGATCGGCGCTCGCCGGGCTCCACGTCGGTCTGGTCGTCGAGAACGCGGGTCTGATCGTACAGCTGCTCCTGCATCCCGCGCAGCAGCATCAGCTCCGCCATGGGGGGGATGAGCGGGGGCTGCTGCTCCGAACCGGTGCCGCCCGCGCCGCCCTGCTGCTGGTCGCCGGCGAACTTGTCCGGCGGCGTGACCAGGTCCTCCATCGCTTCGATCAGCCGCCCGATCGAGTCGGCGATGCGTTGCTGGCGTCCGGTGACCGCGTCGGACACCTCGCCCGCCACCAGCGCGTCGATGACGTCGCGGGCCCAGTCGTCCATCCGCTCATGCACGTGGGAGAAGACCGCGGAGTCGAGCACCTCGGGCGTGCTCACCCGCAGGTCGTCGAGCCCGACGCGGATCTCGTCCTGGATCCGCCCCTGGCCGCGGGCCTCGATGAGGCCGCGTCGGTCGAGCGGGCGATTCTCGACGAGGGCGATGGTCTCGCCCCGCAAGGCGATCTCGCGCTCGGCGAACTCGCGATAGGCCGCGATGAGCTCGCCCCGCTGCCGCATGAGCTCACGTTGCTCCACCGCCTGCTCGAGCTCCTCCGCCAGGGCCCGCGCTTCGCGCAGCAGGTCCAGCGAGCGGTTCTCGGCCTCGAGGGCCTCCTCGGCCTCGACGGGCATGGCCCGCAGCGCCATCACCGCCGAGCCCTGGGCGTCGGCGGCCCGATCGAGCAGCCGCGCGACCCGCCGCGACTCCTGCCCCGCGGTGCGGGCCTCCGCTGCGACCGTCTGCGTGTTCTGCGCGAGCCGGATCATGCCCCGGTCCCTGCCGGCGAAGCTGCCGGTCTCGATGGATCGCTCGAGGCCGGCCAGCTCGTTCTGCTGGACCGTGACGAGTCGTTCGATCGACTCGATGAGGCTGGCCAGACGACGCAGCAGCTCCTCGGCGCTGGCGCGCGAGGTCTCGCGCATGTCGCGCACCATCTCCTGCAGCGTCTGCCGCGCGCCCTGCTGAGAGGCGGCGGCGGTGCGCATCTGGTTGCGGCCCACACGCTCCGAAGCGTTCTCCATGTCGCGGCTCAGCTCCCGCTGCTCGCCGCTGTCGGCAGCCTGCCGCATCGCCTCCGCGCCCTGGGGATCGACCTCTTCCAGCTCCTCGGCCCGCCGACGCAGGTCCTCGATGAGCTGGCGCGCCTCCTCGGCGAGGTCGGACTGCCGCTCGGCCATGCGTTGCAGGTCGCTCTGCTCGCCCGCGGTCAGCTCGTCCCAGGATCGCCCCAGCGTGCGGCGGCCGGTGGCGGCGGTCCCCGCCTCGAGCTCGGTCTGGCTCTGCATGAGCTCTTCCAGGCGGCGTGTCGCGACCCAGGTGTCCTCATCGCGATCCAGAAGCGTGATCAGGTCCGTCAGCTCCTCGCGCACCTCCCGCTGCGCGTCGACGATGGGGCGGTCGGCCTCGGCGGGCTCCTTCACGATCTCGTCGAGGTCGTCGATGCTGCCGAACGGATCGGCTGCGCGTTCGGCGGCGAGCTGGTCGGAGGCGGCGGGCTCGACCGGGGGTTCACCTGGGGTGTCAACCGGGGGAACGGGAGGCTCGCTTCGATCGACCCCAGGCACCCCGGGGCGACGCTCGGTCTGGGCCTTCTCGACCGACTCCACCGCGCGGTTGGCGGCCCGCCCCGCGAAGTCCAGCAGATCGCCTGCCTGCTGAACGAGCGAGCCGAGCTGCTCGTCGTCGAGCCGGTTCATCTGCATGCGACCGGCGACCTGCCTCAGGACCTCCCGCTGGGCGGCGATGCGCTCGGCGATCTGGGCCTGGGCCCGCTCCACGCCCGGCTGGGGACCCTCGCTGATCACGTCATCCTCCAGCTCCGCCTGGCGGGCCTCGATGCGGATCGCGTTCTGCCGCACCACGCCGAGCTCGCGACGGAAGCGCCGTGCGAGCTCGAGCTCCGAGATGACCCGAAGACGCCGCGCCGGCGAGCGCACCGCGGGATGCCGCAGCCCGTCGAGCTCGAACACGTCCCCGGCCACGCCGCGCACGAGGACGGTGTCGCCTTCGACCAGCTCGTGCTGGGCGAGGTCCAGCTCCGCCTCGATGGTGCCGGTGTTTGCGTGCAGCCAGTCGGACATCTCCCACATGAGATCGGGCTGCGTCTCCCCGGTCGAGTCGCCTCCCTGGACGTTCGCCTCGAGCCCAATCGTGGACACCGCCACGTCATCGCGCGCCTCGGCCACGAGCCGTACGACCGCCGTCGGCAGGACGGGCTCATCGGACTCGGGCTCCATGATCGTGACGCTCGGCAGCCGGTCCTCGACCGCCTCGATGCGGTAGGCGATCGGCTCGTTGTTGGTCAGGCCGTGCTCGTCGACGAGCTGCAGGTTCAGTGTCCGGGACTGGCTCAGACGCCACCGCAGCGTCCAGATCGTCGGGAAGACGTCGTGCACCGTCGAGCCCGGCGGTTCGGTCGCGTCCCAGCCGAGCAGCTCGCGCAGCGTCTGGCCGCCCTCGGGCAGCGGAATCGGCTTGTTGAACTCCAGCACGAGGGTGACGTCCGAGCCGACCAGCGAGGGCGTCTCGGTGATCGCCCGCTCGTCGAGCCCGGGGCCGAGATCCGCTTCCAGCGGGCTGAACCACGCGCCGGCGTAGGACGGCGGGGTGACGGTGAGGGACGCCCGCAGCACGGCGGGCGGCGCTGCCAGCGTGATCCGCTCGCGTTTCGTGCTCGCGTCGCGGGTCTCGAAGTAGAAGTCGATCGCGTCGGCAGTCGTGTCCACCAGCCGCTCGTGGACGTGCCCGCCCTGGTCGGTCAGCACGATCCGATTCCACGCCTCCCAGTCGCCGTCCATCTCGAGTCGGTAGCGGGCGACCACGTAATCGGGCTCGCCCTTGGTGACCCTGGCCCGCAGCGGCAGCGCCTGCCCGCGCGGATGCACGAGGTTCTCGCCGACCACCTCGTGCATCAGCGAGACGACGCCGGTGCGGGCGGGCCACTCGGTCGCGCCGAACGGTGCAAAGAGCCGGGCCAGACCGGTGCCCGCCGCGGTCGGGTAGACGATGATGCATGTGGCGGCAACCGCCAGCACGCCGATCATGACCCCGGTCGATCGCCACGTCCGGTCGCCGCTGATCACGCGGGACAGCGCTTCGCCGGTCAGCCGACGCTCCGTGTCCAGAACGCTGCGGGCCGCGAGCGGGTTGGTCTTGTCCGTGCCCGCGGCGGCGAACTCGACGCTCGAGGCAAGGCGTCCGGCCACGGAGGGGAAGGTCGCCTCCGCCCGCAAAGCCAGATCGGTCAGCCCCGGCCGGAAGCGAACGGCCGGCCGGAAGTACGTCCACAACGCCCAGCCCAGGGCGCCCGCGCCGCCCAGCAGCAGCACGAGCCGCGCGATGCCGGGCAGCCGCAGCAGGTAGTCCATCCCGATGAGAACCAGAGCGATCGCGATGATCCACGCGACGATCACCGCCAGCCGCTGCCCCAAGAGCATGGCGCGGCTGCGGCGCCGGATGTGCTCGAGTTGTTGGATGACCTCGCGCATCGTCGTGACCCCCGGGGACTTACCGCATCAGCCGCGGCATCGGGCCCCAGAACCCGCCCGATAATGGTATCGGCCCCGAGGGGGCCCATCCCCAAGCGGAAATGGCCGCCCCAGGCGAGGTGTCTCCACGCCATCGGATGCAGTCCGCAAGTCCCGGAATTGGACGGGGTGGCTGGCGATGAGGTGCGAACCCCCGACGATCTTCACCATGCTCCCACCGCACGAGCAGCAGGCAGCCAGCGGCACCGGTGCGATGGATGTTCTCTCGTACTGCCGTCGGCGTCCTGCCGGTCCCGGACTCAGTCTTCCCTGACCACTGAACCCTGACCCCGAACCCCTTGCTTCTCACGCCAGCCGGATCACCTTCCGCCCGATCCACTCGCCGGCGAGGACCAGCAGGATGAGGGCGAAGGCCAGGGGTGTGTCCCAGATGCGCTCCGTGAGCGGATTCATCGTGCGCACGGTCCGGTTGGGCAGCAGCTCGGCGAGCTGGCCGAGCTCGTCGGGCATCAGGACCTGCCCGCCCGTCTCGGCCGCGAGCGCCTCCAGAAGACGGTGGTCGGTTTCGGGGCGGCGCAGCTCGTCGTCGGGCGTGAAGACCTCCACGGGGACCTGCAGCCGGCGCCCGCCGAGTGTCGGGTCGTCGACCCGCACGCGGAGCTGTCCGGTGACGCCCGGTCGGTACGTCGCGGCGTAGCTCGCAGCGCGGTCGCGGCGCGTGTCGTCGCCGGGGTCGACTCGCCGCAGGTCGAGCTCGGCGACGGTCTGGCCTTCGGCCGTCTCCACGACGGCGGGGACGGTCTTGAGCCCGTCATCGAACAGGCTCGCGTCCAGCAGGTCCAGGTCGATGAGCATGACCTGGCTGGTGGTCAGCCGTCGGGGGTTGACCTCCAGGGTGGCCGCCTCCTCCGAGCTGGCGAGGCTCTCGCGTCCGAGCCGTCGCAGGATCTGCACCCAGAAGCGCTCCGGCAGCAGCTCACCGCGGCCGTAGCGCCATCGCCAGATCTCGTCGGTGGCGACGTAGATGATCTGCCCGGCGCCGTAACGCATCTGGACGACCAGCGGCAGCCGGGCGTTTCGGAACTCGTTGACCGTCTCGGCCAGGACCTCCGCCGTCGGCTTGAGCCGGCCGGGCTCGATCCGCTGCGCCCAGTACAGCTTCGACCAGCCCGCGGTCGGATCGGCCAGCTCGGCCGGCCAGTCACGGCCATCGACGCCGCCGAGACGCAGGAGCCCCAGCCGCGTGGCGAGCTCCGTCGGGACCATGTTCACGGGGCGGCCGATCTCCGGGAGGCTGAGGGTTCCACGAAGCGGCAGCAGGTCCGCCAGCGCCGTGCCGGCGAAGGTGCGTGGCGTGAACCGCTCGCCGCCCATCCACAGCAACCCCGCGCCACGCCGGGCGACGTGCTCGCGGATCATCTCCAGCTGCTCGGGCGAGAAGAACGTGCCGGGGACGTCGCCGAGCACGATGACGTCGAACGGCGCGAACTCCTCTGGTGAGCGCGGCAGGCGGGTGATGGGCTGGTTGCCCTCCTGGGCGAAGTCGCGATCCGCTGAGATGAGCATCACCGAGCTCTCGATCGACTTCTCGCGGATCAGGAGGTTCTTGAGATAGCGGTACTCCCAGCGAGGGTAGCCCTCGACAAACAGGATCCGCAGCGGCCGATCGATGAGCTCGATCACGAAGGTCTTGATGTTGTTGTCGGCGATGAGGTCCGGCGGATCGGTCTCCACCACGACGCGCCACGTCGCTTCGCCGGCGAGCTGCGGCTCGGCGGTCAGGGTGACGCGCTTCAGCGGGTCACCGTCGGCGGGGAGCTCCACCTCGTCGAGGACGATGCCTTCGTCGCCGGGGCCGCTCGCGTCGATGAGCTTGATCGTCGCCCCGGCGCCGGCGGCGGCAGTTCCGAGCTGATCGAGCTGCACGACGACCGGCACCTTGTCGCGCACAAAGGCGCGGCGCGGCGATTCCACGCGCCGGATGGCGAGATCGCCCAGTGGTCGCGCCGAACCCAGGGGCACCGCGAAGACACCGACCTTGTCGCTGCGCAGCCGCCGGATGGCGGCCCGGGTGGGGGGCTCGGTGGTCCGCCCGTCGGAGAAGACGACCACGCCGCTGAGCGCGCGAGCCGCGGCCCGCTGAAGGGCCTGCTGCAGGGCGGCGTTGAGACGCGTGCGGCTTCCGTCGGCGTCGTTGAGCGCGACGGGCAGGGCCGGGGCTGCATCCCCGTCCTCCGCGGGAGCAAGATCGAACGCGCCGTCGTGAAAGCCGAGCCACACGACGTGGCGCGATTCGGCGAGCGTGCTCCACATGTCGGCGTGCTCTGCGAGCAGCCCCCGCAGCTGCTCGTCGCGGCTGCGGCGTCTTTCCAGGGCGTCGCCGCCCCGCCCGTCGTCGACGTCGTTGATCCCCATGGAGGCGCTGCGATCGACGAGCATGAGGACCCAGTCCTGCTCGACGGTCTCACGCGGCAGCTCCAGCATGGGGCCGCTGACGATGACCAGAACCAGAATCACCAGCACGAGCCGGGTGCCCGCGAGGATGAAGCGACCGCGGGCGTTGCCCAGCAGCCGTGAATAACTCCACGCGGCAAGGACGCCGGCCGTCATGATCAGCACCAGCCACACCCACGCCGGCCAGGGGTGCTCCCACACCAGACGCAGCCCCTCGGCGTTCGCCGGGATCACGTCGAGGTCCAGAAGCCATCGTGCGAGGGGGCTGCTCATCTCAGTGTCCGTGCGGCGCCATCGCCGCCGCCTCCGCCATTTCGTCACTCACCGTGATGCCGCCCGCCGCGCCCAGACGATGGGCGTGACTGAACCAGCGGGCCAGGGCAGTCTCGATCACGATCAGGGCCAGCACCGCCATGAGCAGAAGGGCCGCCAGAGGCGCGCCGCTCTCGGCGGTCCGAAGGGCCGCCGCGGGATCGTCCGAGTCAAAGGTCACCCACCCGCCGGACTTGCCGAGCCACTCGGTCACTGCGGCGGGGTCCTGCGGGTCGGTGCGGCCCGCCGCCGTATCGATGTTGACCGCCACCGAGCCTATCCGCTGCTTGCCGTGGTCGAAGACGCCGTACAGGCCTGAACGACCCAGGGCGACTTCGGGAAGACCCGTGGCGTTGATCGCGATCGTTTGACCGCGGGGGTCCTGAAGCGACGCGGCGGCGGCGCCGAGCCCCAAGGCAGGCTGCTCTCCCACCGAGTAGCGCTGGGAGGTCCGGATGAGGCCGATGCCCTGCTTGAGCAGCTCGTGAACCAGCGGCACCATCAACGGCTGCGCCGGCAAGTTGGTCCATCCCAGGTCGAGGCTGGTCGCCAGATAGACGACGAGCCCCTGCCCGCCGGGCGTGTCACCGAAATCGTCGCTCGCCCGGGGGCTGCCGGCAATCACCAGCGGCGAGCCGTCGGCGAAGGCGACGATTGTCGCGCCGCGGGCCTGCTGCGGGTCGACGGGCAGCACCCGCGCCACCGTCACCGGTCGCGCGAGGTCGGCGAGGTCGGCCGAGATCAGCCGCATCAGCTCCGACGCGGGCTGCTCGTTGGCCAGGATGAGAGGAACCGGCGGCTCGGCGACCTCAAGATCGATCCGCCACGGCAGGCCGAGAGTCTCCGTGAGCCGGGTGGTCCAGGGGTGCACGTTGCTGCCGCCCGGCGGCGTCACGAGCAGCAGACCGCCATCGTTCACGAACGAGCGAAGCACGTCCCAGCCTCTGCCGGTCAGCAGGTCGGGGCGCGTGGCCACCACGACGTCGGCGCCGCGGACGTCGACCGTGTCCAGCGCGGCGGGGTCCACCTCGACGACGTCGATGGGACTGCGGTCCGACGGTTGCAGGGCACGCTGAATCCACTGGCCGGCACGAAGACGATCGATCTCCGGGTCGGTGCCGAAGCTGCGCCGGTCCAGCAGAAGCGCCCGCACCTTGTTGCGTGAGAGCAGCGTCGTGTGACGGGTGTTGTCGGCGGCGAGGGCGTCGTCGTCGATCGCCGCGGCAAGCGAGATCCCGCCGTCGCCGCGGCCCGCCAGGTTCACCACGAAATCGACCTGGGCCGCGAGCTGGCCGGGGGACCACTGGACCGTCTTGGGCTCGACGGGCGGGAGCCCCTCCCCGACGAGCCGCACGCGGCTGACGTCGCGGGGCAGCTCGCCGCCGCAGCGGGCGAGCTCGACGGTGACCTGGCCCGTTCCCTCCTCGCCGCCGGCGAGCACGAGACCCCGCAACGGCTCGACGGAGACGACTTGAACGTTGGGGGCCATCCGCTGGACGGCCTCGGCGGCCAGCAGCACCGGCGCCGACGCGTCGCCGGACACGATGCGCGGCAGTGTCGCCTCGAGAGGGGCGGACCCCGCGCGAAACTCACTGAGCAGGTACGCCACCACGCGCTCGCCGCTCGCCTCTTCCAGGGCCCGGTTCAGCAGCGGTAGCGCTGCCGCCAGATCGGTCGGCGCCTCCGCGGGCTCGATACCCCGGAGCAGCTCGACGATGGCCCGGTGATCGCCCGAGGGCGGGACCACCACGCCCATTGCCGGCCGCGCCGCGGTGATCACACCCACGCGGTCGCCGGGGCCGAGCGACTCCACGATCTGCACCGCGGTGTCGATCGAAGCGGCCAGCGCCGTGCGCTGCGGCCTCTCGGTGTCGCCGCGGACGCCTGAGGCGAGCCCGTTGTCGATCACGAGATAGACGACTCTGGCGCCGCCGCCCTCCAGCAGCCCCGCCGACTCCAGGAACGGCCGGGCCAGGGCCGCCCCCAGCAGCAGCAGAATCAGGCACCGCACGGCCAGCAGCAGGAGCTGCTCGATCTGCAGACGGCGGCGGTGCTTGCGCAGGGCCTCAAGCAGGAAACGCATCGCCGCCCACTCGATCGGCCGTCGCCGCTGACGGCTCAGCAGGTGAATCAGAACGGGAACGGCCATCGCGACCGCGCCCGCAATGAGCAGACCCATGGTGACAAACGTCATGCCGGCCTGCTCCTGCGCAGCTTGGGATCTCCGTGCGTTCGCGCCTCGCCCATCATCCCGCCTTGCTTCTCTTGATGTGCACGTTCCGGCGAGCGAGCAGATATGCCAGGGCCGGGCCGACCGACTCGTGCGTGTCCAGCTGATGGTGATCGAAGCCGAACGACAGGGCGATGCGGTTGACCTCGTGGATGTGCTGCCGCAGTGCGTCGAGGTACGCCTGACGCAGTGCCCGCGGATCGATCCTGAGGCGTCCCTCCCCTTCCAGGCCGACGAACGGCGCCGGCTGGGCGAACCGGAACCGGAGCTCCTCGCGATCGAGCGTCTGCAGCAGGATCACGTCGTGGCGCCGGTGGCGGAGCCGAGCCAGCGCCTGGCGAATGGCTTCGAGGTCTTCGAAGAGATCGGAGATGATCACGAACAGCGCGCGGTTGCTGATCTTGCCGAGCACCTGGTCGGTGACCTTGCTCAGGTTGGTCGCCGCGTCGACGGGCTCGCCGCTCAGCGCCGTGACGATGCGGCGCCACTGGCCGCGGGCACCGCTGCGGCTGACCATGGCCTTGAGCTCGTCGGCGTAAACGGCGAGCCCCACGCGGTCCTGCTGGTGCAGGGAGAGGTAGGCGATGGCGGCCGCCGCCGCGGTGGCGTGGTCGAACTTCGTCCAGACACCGCGCCCCTTGCTGGCGGCGGTGCCGCCCCAGCCCTTCTTTGCTCTCAGCGTTCCGAAGCTCATCGACGCCGAGGCGTCGACCATCAGAATGACGTCGAGATTCGTCTCCTGGTGGTATTGCTTGACGTAGAGCTTGTCGGAGCGACCATAGACCTTCCAGTCGAGGTGCTTGAGGTCATCGCCCGGCACGTACTGGCGGTGCTCGGCGAACTCCACCGCCATGCCCTGGTAGGGCGAGCGGTGCATGCCGCTCATGACGCCCTCGACGATCATCTTGGCCCGCAGCTCGAACGGGGCCAGCTGCACCAGGGTCTCTGGTGCGAGGTACTGATCGGCCTTGATGCTCTCGGCGGTCTCGGCCATGGATTACGAACGGACGACGGCGTCCATCTGCTCTTTGGTGGCCTCGTCGCTGCCGTCCACGGGGATTCGCTCCAGCAGATCGGTGACGATGTCGTCGGTGGTGATCCCGTCGGCCTCGGCGTTGAAGTTCGTGATGATGCGGTGCCGCATGACGGGCAGGGCCACGGCGCGGATGTGCTCCGGCATCACGTGTGTCGCCCCCGACAGGATCGCCTTGGCCTTGGCGGCCATCGTGATGTACTGGCTGGCCCGCGGCCCCGCGCCCCAGCTCACGTAGTTCTCGACCACGGCCGGTTTCTTGCTCGCTTCGCGAATCCGCGTGGAACGCACGAGACGCAGCACGTAGCGCACGACGTGATCGGCGATCGGCACCTGGCGCACCAGGCTCTGGATACGCAGGACGTCCTCGCCGGTGAGCACCGGCTCGATCATCTCCTCCTGCAGCGCGGTCGTCTGCTTGACGATGTCCAGCTCCTGTTCCTCGGTGGGGTACACGATGCGGATGTTGAACATGAACCGGTCGAGCTGTGCCTCCGGCAGCGGGTACGTGCCCTCCTGCTCGATCGGGTTCTGCGTGGCGAGCACGAAGAACGGCGCGGGCAGCGGGTGACGCACGCCGCCGGCGGTCACTTGCCGCTCCTGCATGGCCTCCAGCAGCGCCGCCTGGGTCTTGGGCGGCGTACGGTTGATCTCGTCGGCGAGGATGACGTTGGAGAAGATGGGCCCCTTGACGAACCGCAGCTCGCGGGAGCCGGTGGTCCGGTCCTCCTCGATGACCTCGGTGCCGGTCATGTCCGACGGCATGAGGTCGGGCGTGAACTGAATGCGTGAGAAGCCCAGGCTGAGCGTCCGGGCGATCGTCGAGATGAGCAGGGTCTTGGCCAGACCGGGCACGCCCACGACCAGAGCGTGCCCGCCGCAGAACATGGCCATGAGGCACTCGGCGAGCACCTCGTCCTGGCCCACGATGACCTTGTGGACCTGGGCGGTCACCCGCTGGTAGGCCTCGTTGATCTCACGGGCGGCGGTTTCGGGGTCGGTGGCCTGCACGGCCGGCTTGGCCGTCAATGGGTCGGGCATTGCGTGTCTCCGCGTTTGGCGGTCTCGGTCCTTGAGAGCCCGCGATTATCGGGCCCTGTCCTCCGCGGGAAGTATATTCCCGGCACTAACATCGACCCTTCGGGGCGGCCTTCCCTAGAACGCATCCGCGGCCCGGAGGATTTCGTGCCGGAGCTTCCTGAGATCGCCCATCTGCGTCGCTCCCTGGAGCCGGTTCTGCCGGGGGCGGTGGTTCGCCGGGTGCAGTTGTTGCGCCCCGACATCGTCCGGGCCTCCGAATCGCGCACCCGCCGGCCCTCTTCGCGGGTCTCGTCGGCGTGCCTTCTGGCGGGGCGGCGGATCCGGGCCCTCGCCAGGCACGGCAAGGAGCTGGCCATCGTCGCCGACGACGGATGGACCGTCTGTGTCCACCTGGGCATGTCCGGCCAGCTGGTGTACTGCCCGCAACGCGGGCGTCTGGCGCGTACGGACCACGTGCACTGCGTGTGGCGGCTCGAGTCCGGGATGCAGCGGGGCCGCCTGGTCTTCCGGGACCCCCGGCGTTTCGGCGGGATTTGGACGTATCCGTCACGCGAGACGCTGCAGGCCGCCCGCTGGTCCGCGCTGGGGCCCGATGCGCTGTCCATCGACGCCCGGACATTGCGGCGGCGTCTTGACGCGACGGGACGTGTCATCAAGGCCGCGCTGCTCGATCAGCGTGTCGTCGCGGGCATCGGCAACATCTACGCCGACGAGATTCTCTTTGAGGCCCGGATTCACCCGCTGTCGGTGTCACGCGCCATCCCCGGACCGGAGTGCCGCCGGCTCGCCTCGGCGGCCCGGACGGTTCTGCGGCGGGCGATCGAAGGCGGAGGATCGACGATTCGGGACTACGTGGACGGCCGAGGTGAGTCAGGCAGCTTCGCTCGGCGTCACCGTGTCTACGACCGCAAGGGCCAGTCCTGCCTGCGTTGCGGCGGTCGTCTGGAGGCACGCACGATCGGTCAGCGCACGACGGTCTTCTGCGGTTGCTGTCAGGGGCTCTTCTCTACGATGAAAGGAGATTAAATTCTCCTCCTCCCAGTTAACTGCCCTGCGGATTTGGGGAGCAGCGGCCGCAGCCGCGCCGAGACGGCCTTCCACAAGGCGGACCGGGGCCATGCCGTGTGTGAGCAAGCTGGCAAGTCCCTGTCGCTGGAGTGTCTCGGGGCGTCACGTACGGCCCGCCGGGCCCGACCGCGAGCGATCGGCGCCGGCTCTCCGGCCATCCACCGCGCCGCGCAATTCGAGGGCGCCGGTGCTTGTCAACAAGTTGTCCACACACAAGGGACAGCCCTGAATGCCGGTCACGACCGGTCCAGAAGCTGCCGCTCCAGGGTGGTGACGTCCCGGTCAATCGCAGCATCGCGCTGCCGCTTGGCGTTCACGGCGTTGACCGCATGCATGACCGTGGTGTGGTCGCGGCCCCCGAAGTAGCCCCCGATCTCCTGGAGGCTGTAGCGGGTGTGCCGGCGGGCGAGCCACATGCAGATCTGGCGGGGCAGGGCGATGGACTTGTGGCGGCGTTTGGAGAGCAGATCGCTGAGCCGTACGGCGTAATAGGTCGTCACCGTGTCCACGATGTCCTGGATCGTCGGCAGCTGGGCGCCGTTGGTCGTCATGTCCTCGCCGACCGCCTGCTTGGCGAGCGGAAGCGCCAGCGGCGTGCCGTTGACGGCGGCGAGCCCCATCATCTTGGTGATGGCGCCCTCGAGCTCCCGGATGTTGGTATCGATCTTGGTCGCGATGTAGCTGGCCACGTCATCAGGAAGATCGATACGACGCAGGGCCGCCTTGCTCTTGAGGATCGAAACACGCGTCTCGTAGGACGGCCGGCCGATCTCGGCCACGAGCCCGCAATTGAACCGACTGGTCAGTCTCTCCTCCAGGTCGGGGATCTCGTTGGGGGCTGCGTCGGAGCTGAGCACGACCTGGCGGCCGCTCTGGGTCAGGCAGTTGAACGTGTGGAAGAACTCCTCCTGGGACTGCTCGCGATGGGACAGATCGTGGATGTCGTCGATCAGCAGCAGATCCACGTCGCGGAAGCGGTGCCGAAAGCTGTTCATCTGGCCTTCCTGGACGGCGTCGTGGAACTGGGTCAGGAAGCTGTTGCAGGAGGTGTAGTAGATGCGGATCCGCGGGTTCTTACGAACGGCGGCCTGGCAGATGGCCTGCAGCAGGTGCGTCTTGCCGAGACCGACGCCCCCATGGACGAAGAAGGGGTTGTACGCCCAGGCGGGCTTCCCGGCCACGGCCACCGCGCCGGCGTGGGCGAGCCGGTTCTCCGGCCCGACCACGAAGTTCTCGAACGAGTGGTCGGGGCTGATCAGCATTTCGTCGTCAGCCGCCAGCGCGGTGCCGTTCGGGACGGGCTTGGCGGCTTCGCGATGACCGTTGGCCGCCGTCTCCGCATCGAATGTTCGGTCGACGTCCGGCTCCCCTACGAAACGAACCGCCACCAGGAGCTTCAGGACGCCCTGCACGGCTTCCGTAAACTCCTTGTGGCACCTCTGCTGGAGGTAGTTGAGCTGGACGGGCTCCCGTACGAGGAGCTTGAGGGTTCCCCCGGACATCTCGAGCGGCTCGATATCGTCGAACCAGCGGCGGCACATGCCGGGATACGCCCTCCGCAGGTGCGCAAGTACCGCATTCCAGACATGGGGATCGGTCCGCCCCATAGGTCGCGCCTCCAGGCAGAATCAGCTTACGCTTGCGTTGCTTTTCGTTACGCCTCCGGCCAAGGCCCACCAAGCCGGTACTCGTTTATCCTCGAACGAACGGGCGTTCACCCGATGGCGCGCAATGTAGAGCGGCGCGCCGAGCGCGTCAACCAAGCTTACCCAAATTCCAGGGACATGTGACGGACGGCCCGTCAGGCTCCCACTTCAACTTCCTGTATTTCGTAGCGTTGCCGGTTGTGGCGGTGATCCATAAGGAAGTGAATGCGCTCCGCCTTCTCCTCACCGAGGGTGTCGACCAGCAATTCGCGCGCCGTGGCCATGTTCGTGCGCCGCGAGAGATGAATGAGCACAATGGCGTCCGCTTTCCATTGATCGAACACGTTCGTCAGATCGTCGATGTGCAGGTGCTTTCCGACCTTGGCACGGGACTGGTGGTCCGGCTCGAAGAACGTGCACTCGCAGATGACGATCTTGGCGTTGACGAACTCGTCGCGGAACAGGTACGGGCCGAACTCCATGTCGCCGGTGTAAGCGACCAGCGGAATCTGCAGCGTGTGGGTGATCTCGACGCCGTTGCTGCGCAGCTCGCGGAGCTTCTCCTGCGGCTGATCAAGGTACTCGGCCTTGAGCTTGCTGCGGTGCTCGACAATCGCGTAGGCCATGGACCCGGTCGCGTGGCTGACCTCCATGCCCCGCAGATACATGTTGTTCTTGACCTCGATCTGGTCGTCGGGCTCCAGCGGGATGATCTCGTACGGCGTGCGCTGGCCTTCCAGATCGACCCAGCTCTTCATCATGGCCTTCAGAGGACCGGCCAGGGAGGGATGGCAGACGCAGCGTCCCACGCCCATCTTCTGGAACATCCGCTGGCTGAAGTAGTACGGCAGGCCGCCGACGTGGTCCATATGCCCGTGGCTCAGCGCGACATACGGCGAGCTGAGGGCGATGCGCGGGCACATCCCGATGTCGAAGGCGACATCGAGCTCCGGGACCTGCACCACAGTCTGCTCGCCGGCGACGCTGATGCCCTGTACGCGAAACGGCGGCACGTACAGGAAGCCGACCTGCCCCGATCGTGGGGGCATCTTGGGTAGCATGCTCGAAACCTCCATGAGCGGCGTTTTCACGCCGCCGGAAGAGCCTCAGTTTCTCGGAGCCATGCTAGGACGGCGGCGGCGAGAATCAACCGCCGCCTGCGGTCTTGCCGCCGCCGGCCGTCGGCGGTGCGAGAAAGGTCCCGACCCGGCCACGGAGGTCGGGGTGCGCTCCGGAGAAGAAGTGATCGGCGTCGGGGACCCTCACCAGCTCGGCGTCGGCGATCAGCTCGGCGTATCGAGCGCTCGCCGAGACCGGCTGCAGGTCCTTGTCGCCGTGAACGACGAGCGTGGGGACGCTGATCGCCTCCAGCGCGCCGCAGTAGTCGTGGTGCCTGCCCATGCTCAGGTACATGGCCTGGACCATCCAGCCTCCCGTCTCGAGAGGCCCCCCGTGATCAGGAATCGCCAGCGGTGACCGGCCCATCGCCTCCAAAATGTAGTTGCCCAGCCGCAGGTTTCGTTTGGCCAGGAGCTGCTCGTCGTGGCGGAACAGCGACCTGAAGTCCATGTACTGGTCGAGGAACGCGTCGTATTCGGCGCGCCGCTCGAGAGACAGCCGTGAGCGGACCAGGGCGAACAGATCCTCGTCGTCCTCGGCGGGCAGGGTGAGCACGCTGGCCGGCGCCAGCAGAACCAGCTTCTCAACCCGCTGCGGGAACTCCGCCGCGTACAACGCGGCCAGGAACCCGCCGAACGAATGGCCGATGAGAGTCAGACGATCCTCGCCGAGGATCCGACGGATGCGCTCGATGTCGGAGACCTGAACACCCAGCCCCAGCGTCGCTTCGAGGGTCTGCATGTTGGGCCACGGCTTTGGCGACTCGAAGCGGTCGATCGGCCGTGTCGAGGCGCCGCAGCCCCTCTGGTCGTAGAAGTGCACCTCGAACGACGGGTACAACGCGTCGAGCCAGGGCATCGGCGTTCGGACGGGCACGCCGGGCCCGCCGTGGATGAACAGGACGGGCCGGCCCGACCCCCGCGAGAAGTGATGCAGGTCAACGTGACGCCGGACGGTCCATGCACGCGTGTCGTCATCCTGAGGCGGCGGCTGCAGCCCCGCGGAGGTCGCCAGGCTCCCCGGCTCGTACATCGGCCCCGTGAGCTGAACGTACGCCCACCAGCCGAGGGCGACGAGGCCGATGAGACCGACGCCCAGAACCGCGGCGGCCCAGAGCAGGATCCTCCTGAGCATGCTCTCACTCTACCCCGACGCGTTGCGACCGCGAGCCCCCGGAGGCGGGCGCTTTCCCTTGCACCCGCGGGGCCGGTTGTGACGATACAGAGGCGCTCACTTGACCCGGCGGCGGCTCGGGATAGCCTAGCGGGCCGGTATCACCGGACACCTCGCCCCGTTCGTCTAGAGGCCTAGGACGCCGGGTTCTCATCCCGGTAACAGGGGTTCGAATCCCCTACGGGGTATTCACCGGAAGGTCCATCGCCCGCGTGACGTCGGCGCGCGGCCTCCGGGTCAACGGTGAGTTCAGGTTACGTGGAACGGCGGGGCGACTGCCTGGGGCTCGTCTTTTTCGTCCGTCCGGTGGTCTTGCGCGTCGTCTTCCTGGCCGTTGCCTTCGCGGCGGTCGTCTTGCGAGCCTTCTTGGTGGTCGGCTTCTTGGCGGTCTTGCGTGTGGCCTTCCTGGCGGCGCGCTCGCCCAGTGCCGCTTCGTAGCTGGCGATGTACTTGCGGGCCGGCGTGCGTTTGATCGCCTTGGCGATGACGTCGAGTGCGAGGTCGTCGATCGTCTTGAACCGCACGCAGGACTTGCCCATGTCGAGCTTCTTGCCGGTCTTGGCCCAGGCCTCGCGGAACCAGCGTCCCTCGTCCTCGGAGCCGTAGACACTGCACAGGTAGATCGACATGTGGTTCTTCTGCGACGCGATGCTGACGTACGGCAGAGGCTGAGCGCTGTCGCAGTGGTAGCCCGGCGGGTACACCGAGTGCGGGACGAAGTAGCCGATCATGCCGTACTGCATGCCTTCGGCGTAGCCGTCGTCGAGATTTGCACGGATGACCTTGCGGACGGCCTGGATGGCGTCTCGCCGGTCCTTGGGCAGACTCGCCAGGTACCTGGCGACGGTCGTCGGTTTACTGGGCATGCCGACAGCGTACATCGGGGCTGGATGCGGGCAAAGCCCCGGCCACGGGCGTGGCTACGTGCCGCATTCGGGGCAGGTCGCGCCCGCCGCGGCCAGGGGGTAACCGCAGGCGAGACACCGGCCCTGTCTTGCGCGGAGCCACCGCCGCGCGCTGCGGGGGGCGACCAAGACAAGCAGCAGCGCGGCGGCGAAGACGGTCGTGTTGGCGAGCAGCCCCGACCAGATCGGAACCGTGGGCAAGTAGCGCCCGATCCTGGCCTCGGCGGGCAGGCTGTCGAAGGGGATCTCCAGCCCCTCCCCCCAGTGACCGGGCTTCGTCCAGCTCAGCGGTGCGTAGGTGGTCAGCCGCTTCTGCCGTCGAGACCGCGCGCAGGAGAGGCAGCGCCACGGCAGCCCCGCCTGCAGGACCCACTGGTTGAACGACTCGTACCAGCTGCCCGGCTCGGTTTCGGGCGCGGTGGCGTCGATGACGGTGAGGCCCAGCGTCGTCTCGACGCGCCGCTCGGCGGTGGCAGGCCAGTCGGCCGGTGCCGGGACCGGCCAGGGACCGGGGTGGGTCTGAAATGCGATCGGTGGCCGGGGCGACCACACGACGCAGGCCCAGGCCCCCGCGACGCTGATCATGACGCCGGCCAGCAGTGCGATCGGGATGGCCACAACCCAGCGGAGCATCGGCCGGGGTCCTGGTCAGCGAATGCCCAGCAGCGGGCCGAGGTTGGCGTTCGGATCGATGACCGTGTCGATCCGGCCGTCTCTTGACGAGAACAGCGTGACCACGCCGGGGCCGTGGCCCGCGGTCCAGCTGCGGCTGTGCACGACGACTCCGATGCTCACCGCGCCGGTCCGGTAGATGCGCCCATAGGTGTTGTCGGCGTCGGTGATGGCCACGATGTCGCCGAATCGCAGTGTGTCCAGGCGGTGCTCGGCCACGACCTGCTCGTCGAAGAGCTGGATGTCGTAGTCGCCCTTGTAGACGTGATTGCGCCCCAGCCCCGACCCCATGATCTTGGCGGGGACGCGGTGGGTGACGGCCACCTGCAGACGACCCTCGGGCGTGACCCCGGTCCCGGCTTGGGTCAGCGCATCGAAGAGCCGCGGGCCCATGTTCATGACCGCGACACCGTCGATGTTCAGAAGCTTCATCCCGGTTCCGACGGCCCTGACCTGGATGACGTCGCCGATCGCCAGCTTGTCATAGACCTCCTCGGGGAAGTCCACCATCACGTGCTCGGCGCCGCCGTGCTTGCCGATGACCCAGCCGCGTGCGCCCTTGGCGTCACCGCTGAGCACCACGGCCTCGTTGCCGACGCAGGAGAGCACGTTGAAGGCGACGTTCTGGGTGCTGGTGCGGTCCCGGCTGGCGGGGACGCTGTAGACGCTGACGGCGGGCTCGACGTGGTCGGCGGCGATCCGGACGGCCGAGTCGCCAGTCCGGAAGTTGTAGGTGATGCCGCCGATGCCGGGGTAGACGCCCACATCGCCGTCGGGGGTCACGCGGTAGGGGGGGTCGCGAAGAGTGGCCGGTGCGATGGTGCCCTGCACCGCCATCATCACGAGCTCGTCAGCGTTGTATTGCAGGGGCTGCACCTGGGCGTGAAGCGAGCAACACGCTACGGTGATCGCCAGCGCGGCGACGAGCAGCATCTTGTGCACGGCGAGGCTCCTTGTTCATGGGGGTGGGCGCCAGTCTAGTTGCTGCGGCGCGGCAACCGGATGTCGCGTTCTCAAATACGGCCGACGAAATGCGTGCCGGCCTCGCCCCGCAGCGCCGCCTCCAGGCACGCCGGGCTGGTGATCAGCCCGCGCGCCCCGCCCGACAGCAGGTAATCCTGGACCGCGTGGACCTTCGGGCCCATCGAGCCCGGCGGGAAGTGGCCTTCGTCGATGTACCGCGCGCACTCAGCGAGCGTCACGGCGCCGAGCGGCGCCTGGTCCGGTTGCCCGAACCGCAGATAGACTCGATCGACCGCGCTGAGGATGATGAGCAGATCGGCCTCGATCTCCCGTGCCAGCACGCCGGAGGTGCGGTCCTTGTCGATCACCGCCTCGACGCCGACGTAGTCGCCGGTCGACTCGTCGCGCATCACCGGAATGCCCCCGCCGCCCGCCGCCACCACGATGTGCCCCTGCGTGGCGGCCTCCTGGATCATCTTGTGCTGGATGATCTTGATGGGCAGGGGCGAGGGCACACGGCGGCGCCAGCCCCGGCCGGCATCGTCGGCGACGACCCACCCCGACTGGCGTTCGCGCAGCCGGGCCTCGGCCTCGCTCAGGAAGGGCCCCACGGGCTTGGTGGGATGCTCGAAAGCGGGGTCGTCGGGATCGACCACGACCTGGGTCACGACGGTCACGACGAACCGCCGCATGTCGCGGCGACGGAGGCTGTTGAGCAGCTCCTGCTGGAGGTAGTAGCCGAGGCTCCCCTCGGTCCGCGCCACGAGAACGTCCAGCGGCGCCACGGGCAGCCTGTCGCGGCTGCGCTCCTCGCGCTCGAGCAGCGCCCCCACTTGCGGGCCGTTGCCGTGCGTGATGACGATGCGGTAGTCACGCTCCACCAGCAGCATCAGCCGCTCGCAGATCACGCGGGCGTTGCGGAGGTGCTCCTCGTGCGTGCCGGCCTCACCGGCCTGCATGAACGCGTGGCCGCCGAGGGCCACCACCACCGTGGGGGCCGGGTGGGTCGAGCCGTTCTCGACCGCCCCGTCGGGGCGGTTGTCGCGGGGGCCGTTCACGGGGGCATCGTATGTTCTGAAGCCCACCCACGCCCCATCAGGGTATCCTTGGTGATCGGAGGAACCCATGGCCAGACGTCGTGTGCTCATCCTGGGCGCGGCCGGACGCGACTTTCACAACTTCAACGTCGTGTTCCGGGACAATCCGGATCACGAGGTCGTCGGCTTCACCGCGACCCAGATCCCCAACATCGAGGGCCGGCGCTACCCCGCCGCGCTCGCCGGATCGCACTATCCGGACGGAATCCCGATCCACCCCGAGGAGCAGCTGGAGAAGCTGATCAGCGACCTCGCCATCGACGAGGCCGTGTTCTCGTATTCGGACGTGAGCTACGCGCACGTCGGGCACGTGGCATCGCGCGCGATCGCCGCCGGGGCGGACGTGTGCTTCCCCGGCACGAAGGAGACGATGCTCGACTCACCGGTGCCGGTGGTCGCCGTCACCGCGGTGCGCACCGGCTGCGGCAAGAGCCCGACGACGCGGTACCTCGTCCGTGCGCTGCGAGACGCCGGCCGGCGGGTGGTCGTCGTCCGCCACCCGATGCCGTACGGCGATCTGACGCGTCAAGCGGTCCAGCGGTTCGCCACGCTCGAGGACATGGACCGGCACGAGTGCACGTTCGAGGAGCGTGAGGAGTACGAGTCACACATCGCCGAGGGCACCGTCGTCTACGCCGGTATCGACTACGCCGCGATCCTCGAGCGGGCCGCCGCGGAGGCGGAGGTGATCTTCTGGGACGGCGGCAACAACGACTGGCCCTTCTACCGGCCCGACGTCTGGATCACGCTCACCGATCCGCTGCGGCCAGGTCACGAGGCGTCGTACTTCCCCGGAGAGGTGAACCTCCGGGGGGCCGACGTGATCGTCATCAACAAGGTCGTGGTCGCCGACGCCGACGACGTGGAAGCGGTTGCCCGCAGCGCCGTCGCTCACAACCCGACCGCGGTGATCCACCGCACCCGCAGCGTCGTCTCGATCGACGGCGACCCCGCCCAGGTCCGCGGCAAGCGTGTGCTGTGCATCGAGGACGGCCCCACGCTGACCCACGGCGGGATGACCTTCGGGGCGGGGCAGGTCGCTGCCGAGACCTTCGGGGCGGCGGAGATCGTCGATCCCCGGCCGCACGCGGTCGGGTCGATCCGCGACACCCTCAAGAGGTACCCGGACATCGGCAAGCTGCTGCCCGCGATGGGCTATTACCGCGAGCAGGTGGCGGACCTGGAGGCCTCGGTTCGCGCCACCGACTGTGACGTCGTGCTCGTGGGGACGCCCTTCGACCTGGCGCGGAGCCTCGACGTGGACAAGCCGACGGTGCGCGTCCGCTATGCGACCGAGGATGTCTCGGTGCAGCCGGGAGCGCCGACGCTCGCCGAGACGGTCCTGTCGAAGCTCGAGCAACGCGCGGCCGTGGAGCAGGCATGAAGCACTTCCTTTCCATCATGGACTGGACGGCCGGCGAGATCGCAGGGCTCCTGGAGCTGGCGGCCGAGCTCAAAGCAAACCGCGGATCGCGACGCGACGCGCTGCGGGGCCGGACGCTGGCCATGATCTTCCAGAAGCCCTCCACCCGGACCCGGGTGTCGTTCGAGGCCGGGATGGCCCAGCTCGGCGGCACGGCGCTGCATCTCGCCGCCGCCGACCTCCAGCTCGGGCGCGGCGAGACCGTCGAGGACACCGCCCGGGTGCTGGCCCGCTACACCGACGCGATCCTGGCCCGGGTGTTCGACCACCATGATCTCGACCGTCTCACGGTAGGAGGCGTGCCCGTCGTCAACGGGCTGTCGGACCGGCTGCACCCCTGTCAGGCCCTGGCGGACGTGCTGACGATCCGCGAGCACAAGGGGAAGATCGAGGGCATCACGGTCGCGTACCTCGGTGACGGCAACAACGTCTGCCACTCGCTGATCAACGCCGCCGCCCGCACGGGGCTGAACCTGCGTATCGCCGCGCCCCCGAGGTTCGAGCCGTACCCGGACATCCTGGCCGCCGCCCGCGACGGCGGGGCCGAGATCGAGCTCACGACCGACGCCGTCGAGGCGGTCCAGGGCGCCGATGCCGTGTACACCGATGTGTGGGCGTCGATGGGCCAGGAGGACGAGGCGGCGCAGCGTCGGGAGATCTTCGCACCGTACCGCGTCGACGAGGACCTGTTCGCCCAGGCCGCGCCGGACGCCATCTTCCTGCACTGCCTTCCCGCGCACCGCGGTGACGAGGTCACCGACGCCGTGATCGATCACGCCCGCTCAGTCGTGTGGGACCAGGCGGAGAACCGCATGCACACGGAGAAGGCGCTGCTGCTGACGTTGCTGGGGGCTTAGGCTGGCGGCTCCCGCCGCCGCGTCACGTCCGCCCGGATTCATCGACCTGCGTGATCGGCACGCGGAAGGCCCCGTCCTCCCCACGGGTGGGCGGGCCCGGCATCACGAAACGCTCGCCCGACTCGATCCGCGTCTGCAGGGCCTGCATGGCGGCGGGGTCGTTGCCGGCCACCTCGAACTCCGCGGGCGGCCGCGGGAGGGTGACCCCGGGATCACCCATCCCACTGCGGAGCCTCTCATCCGTGACGACCCACTCGTACGTCAGCGTGGCCGGCTCCGAGTGCGCCGGCGTCCAGGCCGTGAGCAGCTCCAACGGGCCGAAGCGACTGTGTACGAACAGGGCGGGCGAGTCCCACTGGACGGCGCCGACCTGCCGCTCACAGCGGAACACCTTGAGCGCGACCGCCTTGCTGATGCTGGCCAGGCGACGCAGCTTGAGCTCGGGAAGCACGCGGTTCAGTGAGGCGAGGTTGTGACCGATCCACGACCGCCGGCGGGCACGGGTGGGGATCGCGATGTACATCGAGACCGGCATGAGCCCGGTCTCGCCGGAGGTCAGCTCCAGACGCCGCGCCAGCGGCTCGGGCAGCGTCTCAACGCGGTGCGCGAAACCGAAGATGGCGCCGGGGATCTCGGCCGCGTGGTAGAAGACCCACGGCGGCATCGGCATCCCCTCGGGCCCGAACGTGAGCCGGTCGAGCACGGAGAGGCGGCGAAGAAACGTCTCGGAACGTGTGTGCGTGGGGTCGATCACGTGATCGGCGGCGATGGCGAGACCGAACGGCCGCAGGTCGAGCCGGTCGCGGTGCCACGGCGCCGTCACGAGAAACGGCACGAGCCTCTCGAAGATCGCGTCGTTGCGTGTTCGCAGCGGATGATCGGAGACGCTCATGGGCTCGACACCTCGTGAAGCCCGACGCCGTCCGGACCGGGAGAGCCGACGACCTCGTACCGTCCGCCCGACTCCAGCCCCGACTGAAGGCGGCGTTGCCCGTCGTGATCGTCGGGGGCGATCCACATCGTCGCAGGCGGCGACGTCTCACGACCGGGCTCCGCCGCGACCGCGAAACGGCACGTCATCGTCGCGGGCTCCGAGTGGGCCGGCGTCCACGCCGTGAGCAGCTCGAGCGGGGCGAGCGGGGCCAGCGCCGCCAGCACCGGTGATCCCCAGGGGACGGCCGCGTAGCCCGTCGTCGCCCCCAGCCCGCGCAGCGCCATCACGATCGTCGCGGCGGCGAGGTCCGGCGGCGCCAGGCCCGCATCGACGCGGTCGAGCGACGCCACCGCGTAGACGTGCCATGAGCCGGGCTCCACCATCGGAATGACCGCGGCCTGCGACAGCGGGACGGGCCCCTGGTAGCGGGGCGCGACCTTCATGAGCATGCGCGTGTGGTCGGGCAGATCACGGGCCTGACGGGCGAAGCCGGCAACCGCGCCCGGCAGCTCGGCGCAGTCGTAGAAGGCCCAGCGCGGGAGGACCCGATCCACGGGGCCCTTCACGAGCTCGTCGAGACGCTGGATCAGATCGAGAAACGGCGACGCGTCGACCCGCAGGGGATCGACGCGGTGGCGGCAGTCGAGGTCGAAGCCTCCCTCCGACGGCGAGATGACGAAAAAGGAGTCCAGCCCCTCATGCATCGCGTCCATGCTAACGGGACATTTCAGGTGCGGTGCACCGCCGCCGTCGTGGGGCGAGTTCGAGCACCTCGACCGGCATCCGTTCGGGCCGTGCGCGGCCGACCGACGGGCGGCGGCGTGGCCGGTCGCCGGCGCCGGCGTACCATGATCTCGCTCACCGGTTGTCTGAGACCAGTGAGACGGACTCCCGGCCCGGACACCGGCATACGAGCGGAAAGGATTCAACCATGGAACCCGAAAAGCGAAAAGAGTACGAGGACAAGGCACGGGCCCGTCTGAAGGAACTCGACGCGAAGGTCGCGCAGCTCAGGTCGCAGATGCAGGAGACGAAGAGCGAGGTCAAGACCCGAGTCTCCGGAGAGATCGACAAGCTTCGTGAAAAGCATCGGGCGATCGAGGTGAAGCTCAATGAGATGAAGGGGGCGGGCGAGAGGCAATGGGACAAGCTCAAGGAGCACATTGAGGGCGCGTGGATCGAGCTCCAGACGAGCTTCGAACACGTGACCAAGAAGCGAAGCGAGGACTAGAGGACTCGCGCTCGTCGCGTCTGCGAGGGGTATCGAGACCCTGGGCACAGGTTCGGCGGCGTGGCGATCAGCCCGTCACGGGTCATGAGGCGACCGACGCGGGCTTTGGTGTTACGCCGCCCGCTCGCCCAGGATCCGCTCGATCTCCATCAGCAGCACCGGGAACTTGAAGGGCTTGTGGATCAGGGCGGCCGCAGTGGACTCATCGGCCCGCCGTTTCGTGTACTCCGACGTGTCGCCGGTGAGATAGATGACGGGCAGGTGGATCAGGGGCGTCATCCGGTCCTTGCGCTCCAGGACCGTGAAGCCGTCGCCGGCGGGCATGTGGACGTCGAGAATCATCAGGTCCGGCTTGTGCTCGACGGCGTGGGCCAGCGCGCAGTAGCCGTCCTTGGCCACGAGCACCCGGTATCCTTCACTCTCCAGGCGAAGGGTCAGGGCCTTGACCAGGGCGGGATCGTCCTCCGCCAGCACGATGGTTGCCTTTTCCGACATGGCGGTGACTCCTCGTGGCTCCTCCGGCCGCGACGGAGAGGCTGCCCCGCGTATCGACGCGATTCCGCGGTTTCTTTTGTCAAACCGCGGTAAGGATGGCCGCGAGCGGGTCGGCGTCGATGCTGCCGCCGGTCACGATGCACACGGCGGGGCCGTTGCTCTCGGCGCCGTCAGCCAGGGCCGCCGCCAGTGACAACGCGCCGGACGGCTCGGCGACGAGCTTGTCCTGAAGGGCGAGCCGGCGCACGCACGCCTTGACCGCGTCGTCGCAGACGAGAACCGTCTCATCGACGAGGTCACGAAGCAGCGGGAACATCTCCTCGGTGATGTACGGGACGGCCACGCCGTCGCAGATCGTCATGCACTCCACGGACACGGGACGTCCCGCCTCGATACTGGCGTGCAGTGACGGGCACCCCTCGGGTTCGACGGCGACGATTCGCACGGACGGCTTGGCGCCCTTGAGCGCGCTGCCCACACCGCCGAGCAGACCGCCCCCGCCGACGGGAACAAAGACCCGGTCCACGTCGGGACGCTCCTCGACGATCTCCAGTCCCAGCGTGCCGTGGCCGATCATCAGGTCGCGGTTGGTCCACGGATGGATGAACGCGTAGGGCTCCCTCTCCCAGCCGTGCTCCTTGAGGTACCGGAAGACCTCCTCCCGCGGACGAAGAACCGGCTCGCCTCCGAGGGCGCGAACGGCATCGATCTTGCTGCGCGGCGCGGTGTCGGGCATGATGCTGCGGGCCGGGACTCCGAAGTGGCGTCCCGCCCACGCCAGAGCCTGCGCCGTGTTGCCCGCGCTGACCGTACTGATGCCGGGCCGTCGCGCGTCCTCGTTCAGCGACGCCACCGCGTTGAACACGCCCCGGATCTTGAACGAGCCGACGACCTGGTGAATCTCCGGCTTCAGAAGGATGCCGGCCCCGTCTCCGTGCAGCGGCACCAGCGGGGTGCGAACGACGACGTCGGCGAGCGTGGCCGCGGCGGCCGCGATCTCATCGAGCTGGGCTCTGCCCGCCTCGACCATCGTCGCAGTGTACGGCCTAAGCCCGTTTGCGCTTCTTCTTCTTGGCGCTCACGCTCTTGGCCGGCGGCTTCTTGCGTGCGGTCTTGGCCGCGGGCTTCTTCGTCTTCTTGGTGGTCTTCCTGCGGCCACCCGTCTTCTCCACCTCGGCGACGCTCTGCTTGAGGGCGTCCATGAAGTTGAACGCCGTCGGGGCCTCGTCCTCCTCGACGAAGACCGGCTGCTCGCCTTCGATCTTCGCCTTGACGACGTCGAAGAAGGCCTCCTGGTACTTGTCGCGGAACTTGCCCGGGTCGAACCTGGCCGTCTTGCTCTTCATGATGCTCTCGGCGAGCTTGATCTGCTCGGTGTCGACGTCGCCGTCCTTGACGTCCTTGAAGATCTCGTCGCTGCTGCGAACCTCCGAGGCGTAGCGCAGCGTCGTCATCAGGAAACCCTTGCCGCTCACCTGAAGAGCCACGATGTGCTCGCGGCCGTGCAGAACGAGCTTGCCGAGACCGACCTTGTTGGTTCTGTTCATCGCCTCGCGGATGACCCGGAACGCCTCCTCCGCGACCGGCCCGTCGGGGCCGATGTAGTACGGCGCGTTGATGTACAGCGCCTCGATCTCGTCGTCGTCCACAAACTGGACGAGGTCGATGGTCTTGCTGCTGGGCAGCCGGATGGACTCGATGTCATCCTGGCTGATGATGACGTAGCTGTCCTTCTCGTACTCGTACCCCTTGACGATGTCGTCGCGGTTGATCGTGCCGTGGGTCGGGCAGGCGAGCTGGTTGCGGACACGCTGGTTGCAGCCCTTGTGCAACTGGTTCATGGAGACGCGTTTGGAGCTCTCGGTGGCGGCGTACATCCGCACGCCGAAACTGACGAGCGACAGGCGCAGCTGACCGGTCCACATTGCCCGCGGCGGCATTCGCGGTCTCCCGAGTTGGGCACGTCAAGAAGTCCCCACCGTGCGTGCGTTCGTACTATATCCGGGTAACGTTTGCCGGCTCGCCAGCTTTCGGCGTGATAACGAGAGTCGGACCTTCCATTCATGCGAACATTTCCCGATCGTGGCACGCAAGCGGAGTAACAAGGGCCGCGCCGACCTGGCCGAGTACCGGCGCAAGCGCGACTTCGAGCGCACGTCGGAGCCCGCAGGCGGTGACCTGCCGGCCAGCGAAAGCGGCCGCCTGTTCGTCGTGCAGAAGCACGCGGCCCGCCAGCTGCACTACGACCTGCGTCTGGAGCTCGACGGCACCCTCAAGAGTTGGGCGCTGCCACGGGGACCGAGCCTCGACCCGAAGCAGCGACCGCTCGCCGTTCTCGTCGAGGACCACCCGATCGAGTACGGCGCGTTCGAGGGAATCATCCCCAAGGGCGAGTACGGGGGCGGGACGGTCATGCTGTGGGACCACGGGCGTTGGGAGTCGATCGGCGATCCGGTGGAGGGTTTCGCGCGGGGTGACCTGAAGTTCCGGCTTTTCGGAGAGAAGCTCGCCGGCGCGTGGGCGCTGGCGCGGATGGGCCCCAAGGCGGGCGAGGGCGGCAAGAACTGGCTGCTCATCAAGAAGAAGGACGATGCCTCGCGATCGGTGCAGTCCTTTAACGTGCTTGCCGAACGACCGTTCAGCGTGCTCAGCGGGCGCACAATGGAGCAGATTGCCGACGACCCCGAGGCGGTGTGGACCGAGGGCGGGTCGCAGCCGACGGGATCCGGCCGGAAACGAAACAGGGTTGCCACGGGCGGCTTGCCCGCCCGTGCGCCCGGCCTCGACCCCTCGCAGCTCGACAACGCCCGCCAGGCGAAGCTGCCCGACACGCTCAAGCCGCAGCTGGCCACGCGTGTGCCCGAGGCGCCGCACGGAGACGACTGGCTGCACGAGATCAAGCTCGACGGCTACCGGATGATGTGCCGACTCACCGGCGGCACCGCGAGATTGCTCACACGCAACGGCTTCGACTGGACGGACCGGATGCCCGATGTCGCGCGGGCGGCTGAGAGCCTGCCCGTGGACCAGGCCATCATCGACGGGGAGGTGGTCATTCTGGACGCCCGCGGCATCTCGGACTTCCAGGCGCTGCAGAACGCCTTCCGAGGGTCGCGAAAGGCCGGCTTCGTCTACTTCGTCTTCGACGTGCCCTTCGCCGGCGGCTACGACCTCCGCCGGTCCCCACTGCTGGAGCGCAAGCGGCTCCTCAAGGAGCTACTTGACGCGGCCGGGCCGGCGGCCAGGCCGGTCATCCAGTTCTGCGATCACATCGTCGGCAAGGGGCCGGTCGTCTTCCAGGAGGCGGCCCGGTCCCACCTGGAGGGCATCATCTCCAAACGCGTCGGGGCCGCGTACGAGTCGCGGCGCACCGACAGCTGGCTCAAGGTCAAGTGCATCCACCGCCAGGATTTCGTGGTGGGCGGGTTCACGCTGCCCGCCAAGTCACGCAGCGGGATCGGCGCGCTGCTCCTGGGGCTTCACGATCCGGGGGGCCGGCTTGTCTACCGCGGCCGCGTGGGCACCGGCTTCACCGACGCGTCGCTCGAGGAGCTGGCCGGCGTGCTCGAGCCCCTGGTGCGTGACACCCCGCCCTTCGTCAACCCCGACGCGGACCCGGAGCCGCGCAGCGTCCGCTGGGTCGAGCCCCAGCTCGTGGCCGAGGTGGAGTTCATCGCCTGGACCGACGAAGGGCTCGTGCGTCATGCTTCATTCCGCGGCCTGCGTGACGACATCGATCCGGCCGACGTCGGCCGGGAGGTGCAGCTGTCTCGGCCGCGACGCCGGGCGGGGAAGGTCGTCAAGGCCCCGGCCTCCCCGGACGACGCGTTCGTGGCGGGGGTGCGCATCTCGCATCCGCAGCGCACGGTCTATCCGGAGGACGGCGTCACCAAGCTGGACGTGGCGAGGTACTACGAGACGATCGCCGATCGGATACTCCCGTTTGTCGTCAAGCGGCCGCTGAGCCTCGTCCGCTGCCCGCTGGGTCTCGCCGGCGAGGCCTTCTATCAGCGCGAGCTCGGCGAGGGGTTCCCCGAAAAGCTCCGCGGCCTGACCGTCGCCAGGGGACGCAAGGGAAGCGAGGATCACGCCGTCCTCATCGACGACGCGGCCGGGCTGATCGCGCTGGCTCAGATGGGTGTCCTGGAGATCCACACCTGGGGCTGCCGCGAGGACAACCTCGACAGGCCCGATCACCTCGTCTTCGATCTCGATCCGGGCCCCGGCATCGAGTGGGAGCACGTGGTCGAGAGCGCCAGGTTCGTCCGGGACTATCTGGTCAAGCTCGATCTGAAGAGCTTCGTCAAGACGTCCGGCGGCAAGGGGCTGCACGTGGTCGTGCCGATCGCGAGACGCTCGGGCTGGGAGGAGGCCAAGGCCTTTTCCAAGGCCATCGCCGACGATCTCGTTCGTATCGCCCCCATGAACTTCGTGGCGACGATGGCCAAGTCGCAGCGGCAGTTCAGGATCTTCATCGACTATCTGAGAAACCAGCTCGGCTCGACGTCGATCGCGCCCTACTCGACTCGGGCCCTGACGGGGGCGACGGTCTCCACGCCGCTGAGCTGGCAGGAACTCTCGGCGAAGCTCCCGCCCCGGGAGCTGAACGTCAGGACCGTCCCCGCGCGGCTCACCCGGCAGAGGCAGGACCCCTGGGAGGGATTCCGCTCCACGCGCCAGTCCATCACCGCCGCCATGAAGCGGTCACTGGGGATCAAGGGGTAAGCGGCTCACGAGCCACCGGCCAGACGCAGGAACTTCGCCGCGGCCTTGGGGCCGCTCGCCTCGTCCTCGTGCTTGAAGAAGACGTAGGCATCGGACCAGTCCTGCTCGCCGACTTTCGCCGCCCACCGGGCGAGGTCCTTCTCCGCGTACTCGGTGCGACGAAGCCGCAGATAGCCGTGACCGGCGGTGGCGACGATCTGCGGTTCGGGCTCGTCGTCCACGTCGGCGATGCACAACGCGCAGCCTCGCTGCCGCAGACACGCCAAGACGTCGTCGTCAAGCCAGGTGGGGTGGCGGAACTCGAAGACGGCGCGGGTGCCGGGGGTCAGCAGGGCGACGAAGTCCTCCAGCCGCGGCAGGTCCTTCTTGAGGTTGGGCGGCAGCTGGAAGAGCACCACCCCCAGCCGGTCGGCGAGCGTCTCCAGCGTGTCGAGCAGGTATGCCGTCTCGTCCCCTGCGTCCTTGAGCCGCTTCATGTGGGTGATGCGTCGGGAGGCCTTGATGGCGAAGCGGAAGTCGTCGGGCACCTGGCCCGCCCACGTCTCCAGGACGCTGGTCCGCGGCAGGCGATAGAAGGTGTTGTTGATCTCGACTGTGGGCAGCTTGGTGGCGTAGAAGCCGAGCATGTCGCCGGCGGCGAGATCATCGGGGTAGAAGTCTCCCTTCCACTCCTTGTAGCTGTAGCCGCTGGTTCCCGCCCGCACGTTCATCACGGATATCCTATCGCCCCCTGATCAGCCGCCGCCGAGCCGCAGCGTCTCGTGCGGGATGAGCTGCGGGGCATCGACGTCCTCGACGATCCGCAGGATCGTGTCCATCGGCACGTCGCGGAAAGTCTGCGTGACATCGGTCGTCGGCCAGTAGACCTCGAGCATCTCGATCTGCTCGGCCCGGCCGAGCCCGATCGTCTGACGCAGCGGGTTGGCGCCGAAGCTGCCGCCGCTGTTGACGTGCTTGTAGATGGACCGTGTTCGCCCGTTCTCGACGACCTGCACGCGGATGCGGGCGCCGATCGCGGAGCGGTTGGAGCGAACGCCGACGAGCCGGACGGCGATCCAGTGATTGCCGAAGCCGGGATTCTCATACAGCACGTCGCCGAAGCGGTCGCCGCGGAAGATGCCGCCCATCTGCTCGAAGATGTCCTGGTCGCCGTCGTGATCGAGATCGGCAAAGGCGACCGAGTGACCCTTCTGCAGGTGACCGAATCCCCCGGCGAAGGTCACATCGACGAAGGACCGCCCCTCGACGTTGCGGTACATCACGTTGGGGGTGAGCGACTCGTAGTCGGGGTACCCCGTCCCGAGATAGATGTCGAGCCAGCCGTCGTTGTCCACGTCGCCGAAGTTGGCGCCCATGGGCAGGAGGAACTTCGTGAGGTTGCTTCTCGCGGCCACGTCGTCGAAGCCGCCGCGGCCGTTCCCGCGGTACAGGTGGGGCATGTCCACGCCCACGTTCACACCGAGATAGCTTGCGGCCACCGCCGCCACGTCGTCCTTGCCGCCCCGATAGCTCGGCACATACAGATCGAGCACCCCGTCGTTGTCGAAGTCCCAGAACCACACGGGAAACGAGTCGCGGGGGCCGGCCACGCCGAGCCGCGGCGCCACATCGGTAAACGTACCGTCGCCGTTGTTGCGGTACAGACGGTTGGGCCCTCCCATCGTCGACGCATACAGGTCGGGCCACCGATCTCCGTCGAAGTCCCCCCACACGACACCCTTGACATAGCGGAGATTCTGCACCCCGGCCTCGGCGGCGACGTCGGTGAAGGTGCCGTCACCGTTGTTGCGAAAGAGCTGGCACGGGGCCCGGATGGCCGGGCTGTGCTCGTTGCCCACGTACAGATCCACGTCGCCGTCGTTGTCGTAGTCCGCCCAGGAGCCGGTCTGAGTGGGGTAGTGGGCTTCACCAAGCCCCGCGTCGAAGGTGACGTCGGTGAACGTGCCGTCGCCGTTGTTGCGGATGAGCGAGTTGGGCTGCCGCCCCGAAACCGACATCCATGCCCCGCGAAGTACGTACAGATCGACGTGACCATCGTTGTCGTAATCGGCCTGGACCGTGTTGATCCCGCCGTAGAGGCCCGTCAGCCCGGCGCCGGTAGCGACATCGGTGAAGGTGCCGTCGCCGTTGTTGTGAAAGAGATGAGGGTGGTCCTCGATGTCGAAGGTGGTCGTGAAGATGTCAAGGTGACCGTCGTTGTCGAAGTCGTCGACCACGGCGCTGCCGTAGAGGTTGTAGCTGTTGAGGCCCAGTTGCGGCGAGATGTTGGCGAATCGCGGAAAGGCCTCCTCGGTTCCGAAGACCCCGGGCGGAATCCGCCACGCCTCCGGCACGCCCTCGGGATAGTCGCCGATGGTCATGGACGCGATGTTGAGCAGCCATCGGGCCTTGAAGTGCATGGCCGAGCTCGCCGGGACGCGTCGCAGCACTTCGCTGAACAGCTCCACGGCACGCCGCGAGCCCGTGGGGTCGGTGTGGAGCCCGGCGCCCCGGATCGGCACGATGCAGCTTTCGGGCGCGTTGCGAAGACAGCAGTTCTGGGTCTCGCCGGACCGCAGGTAGGCCATGCCCAGCTCGAAGATCGTGAGAGCGACCCACTGGGGCTTGAGTTGGTCGGAAATCTCCGGCAGCAGCTCGTAGGCCCGGCTGAGATTGTCGATCGCCTCGGCCTCGCGTCCGAGGTGCAGCTCCGAGATACCCAGCTCGAGGTGGCTGATCCATCGCTCTCCTGCCCCGGCATCCGCGGGGAGGCTTTCCAGGTGACGCCGCTGCTCGCGCGCGCGGCGGTCCCCGAGCCAGGTGTTGTCCTGGTCGGTGCGATCGATGATCTCCCGAAGGGCGGTCACCATTCGCTCGTGACCGGTCGGTTGCGGCGGGCCGTCATCCGGCAGAGGCTGCCCCCCACCGACCGCGACCGTCCCCGCTACCGCGAGGAGCGCCGCCGGCACCGTCGTGGCTCGTTTCCACATGACCCGGCACTATACGGACCGGCCTGCGCCGGGAATAGCTTGCCCCCGCGTCGGTCGGACGCGACAATAACCGCCGACATGGGGGGGCGCCACACGACAACGACAGCCACGTGGGGGTCCCGCTCGTGGCGTATGGCAGCGGCAGGGCTCATCGGCGTCGTGGCCGGGTGCGGCGAGGTGACCGACCGCAGTGCGGCGGCGGACGGCGCACCGCACGGATCTTGGTTCGAGGACGTGACTTCGGCGGTGGGGCTGGACTTCGTCCACGAGAGCGGGGCGACGGGACAGCTTCTGCTTCCCGAGATCATGGGCGGCGGCGCCGCACTGTTCGACAGCGACGGCGACGGCGACCTCGATCTCTACCTGGTCAACGGCAACACGCTCGCCGCAGAGGCGCCCGTCCCGCCGCCGGTGAATCGGCTCTATCGTCAGGAGGCCGGCGGCCGTTTCACCGACGTGACGGCGGAGTCGGGGCTCGGCGATACCGGGCTCGGCATGGGCGTCGCCATCGGCGACATCGACAACGACGGCGACGCGGACGTCTACGTGACCAACTACGGGCCGGATGTCCTGTATCGCAATCGTGGAGACGGCACGTTCGAGCCGGTGACGGGCGTCGGTGCCGACGGCTGGTCGTGCTCGGCTGCGTTCGTCGATTACGACCGTGATGGGTGGCTGGATCTCTACGTGACGCGGTACGTCGCCTTCGATCCGAAACGGCGGTGCTTCAACAGCGCCGGCCGCCCCGACTACTGCGGGCCCAAGGTCTTCACCCCCGTTGCCGACGTGCTGCTGCGCAACACGGGCCTCGGCGAGTTCGTCGACGTGAGCGAGCAGGCGGGCATCGCGTCGGTCGCGGCGGCGGGTCTCGGCGTCGTCTGCGAGGACCTCGACGGCGACGGCCTCGTCGACATCTACGTCGCCAATGACGCCTATCCCAACCATCTCTGGATCAACGCGGGCGACGGCACGTTCCGCGACGACGCCGTGATGCTCGGCGCCGCCTACAACCTCCACGGGATGTCCGAAGCCGGGATGGGCGTGATCGCCAGTGACCTCAACAACGACGCGCTGCCGGATCTCTTCGTCACGCACCTGAGCGACGAGACCAACACGCTCTATCGCAACCTCGGGCCGGGGTTCCTCGACGTGACCGGCGCGTCGGGGCTCGGCGAATCGAGCGTGCGGTACACCGGCTTCGGGGTCGCCGCCCTGGATGTCGAGCTGGACGGTGACGCCGACCTGCTGGTGGCCAACGGCCGCGTCAACCGGCTCGAGCCCCTGGACGGAGCGTGGATGGAGCCGCCCTGGGACGTGCTGGCGGAGCCGAACCTCGCCTATGTCAACGGCCCGGACGGTGTGTTCACCCCGGCATGCGGTCCCGCCGCGGCGTTCTGCCGGCCGATCGAGATCTCGCGTGGTCTCGCCGTCGGGGACATCGACGCCGACGGCGACCTCGATGTCCTGGTCGCCAACATCCAGGGGCCGGCGCGTCTCTATCGCAATGAAGCGCCGCGCCGGGGCCACTGGCTGAGCGTGCGCGCGGTGGATCCGCGGCTGAGCCGGGATGCGCTGGGCGCGACGATCACATTGATCTGCAGCGACGATCGGTTCGTTCAGACCACCCGCCGGGCCAGCAGCTATCTCTCCAGCGGTGATCCGCGGGCACACTACGGGCTTGGCGACGTCACGCGCGTCCAGCGCATCGAAGTGGCGTGGCCGGACGGTGTACGTGAAGCGTTCCCCGGCACCGACGTGGACCGGATGGTGATCCTCGACCGCGGATCCGGAAAGGACCTGCCGTGACCGCACGCCGGCTGGTGGCGCTGGTCCTGGTGGTCGCCGCCGGCGCGGCGCTGGTGGCCGCCGCCGTCTTCGTAGCCCGCCGCGATCGGCCCGCTGCGGTCATCTGGACCGTCCCGGCCATCGACACGCACGGCATGCTGCCGCGGGTGGCGGCGCGGCTGCAGGACGCCCGCAGCGAGCTGCGTCGCAACACCTCCTCCGGCGAGGCGTGGGGCCGCATGGGTGCGGTCTGCCACGCGCACGGGCTGCACGAGGAGGCCGCGATCTGCTACCGGCGGGCATGGGCGCTGGCGCCGGGCGATTTCCGATGGCCCTACCTGCTCGCGCTCGTGCTGGAGCTCAAGGCAGCGCCGTGGCAGGAGATCTCGGCGCTGCTGGTGGCGGCCGCCGAGCTGCAGCCCGGGTACGCGCCGGCGTTCGTGCGTCTCGGTGACCTGCGGCTGGAGTACGGGCGGCCGCGGGGGGCGGCCGAGGCGTTCGATCGCGCCCTGGCCCTCGACCCCCAGCTCGCCCAGGCCCACCGAGGTCTCGGGCAGGTTGCGCTGCGGACGGACCAGACAAGCCAGGCTGTCGATCATCTCGAACGGGCGACGCAGCTGGCCCCCGATGATCGGGCAGCCTGGGCGGCTCTCGCCCAGGCCCGGCGGCGGGCCGGCGACCGCGGCGGCGCGGCGGCGGCGGCCGATC